>JBAZFD010000026.1:10369-13035 GCA_041653575.1 Thermodesulfovibrionales bacterium | reverse complement strand
GTATGTACGAGGTGGCCCTCAACTTCTACTTCCAGCTCCTCCCCCACTCGGACGAGGCTGTGGCAGCGAAGAAGGACCCTGCCCTGACTGCGAAGTGGGAAAAGTTCAAGGGCGATATCCTGAACAGGACAGAGCACAAATGGGTGAAGGGTCTCCCCCCTGAGGAGCTCAGGACCATTGTGGACTTTTACAAAAAGAGATACGGCAAAGAGGGCGGCCAGTAACAACAGGAGAGGAGGGGGCTCGCCCCCTCCCACCCTTTTCGAAGACGAGGTGAAGGAAGATATGAGCATTTCAAAAACAATAGGTCTTGTCATGATGATCTCTTTCCTCCAGATGATTCCCCTCAGGGCGGGCGCTGAAGGACCGAAGGGAGATTTCTCCAAAGAGCCCGTCCGCTTGATGACGGAGATCTACAGGGACTACCATGACTGGAAAACAGACGACGGTATTGCAAAGACTGAGGAAGCCCTCTCTGCTGTCAGCAGGATCTACGACAAGGACCGTGAGGCCCTGATCCATGACAAAAACCTCAGGCTGAACAAGGCCTATCAGGTCAAGTCAACGCTTCACACCCTCCTGGGGATGCTCTATTACAGGAAGTCCCTTGCTGTGGTGAGCGAGCAGAAGGGAGAGGGTATCGCATCCATTACCGGAAAGATGCGAAGGAACGAGGAGATCACGGACAGGGAGCTTGAGGATCTTGACAGGGCGCTGAAGGCAGACAGCTGTCTTGAGGACATGAGGCAGTATCTCACCAGGGCCCAGGCGGAGTTTCAGAAGGCCATTGACACCGACAGCGCCAACCCCAGTCCGCATTTCCAGTTGGCAGGGATCTACAGCGCCATGAAAACCAATGAGATGACGGACAAGGCGGAGCAGGAACTTGTAAGCGCAGCTCAACTCTCCGGCGCAGAGGGCGACAGGAAGGCTGTTGACAGGGCGATGGAGACGCTGAGAGAGCTCAATCCCAACTCAGTCTATCTCAAAAAGGGGCAGGGAGGGGATGATGGGAACTGACAAAGGGCTTATACGGATTGTCTGTACTGTTGCATTGCTGCTCTCATCTGCGACCTCCTACGCAGTGACAGGCTCGTGGAGCTCATCGGTCTCATCCTCTCCAGCGGCAAAACAGGGTCCTCTGCCCCTTCCCGGAGTTGAGGCCCTTGATGAATACCAGAGACAGCTCCTTTTTGCCTCCCGGAATATCGAGGAAGGAGACTATGAAAGCGCCAGGCAAAATCTCTCTCACGCCATGGAGATCAGGAAGGATGACCCCAGGCTCTACGAGATGCTGGGCATTGCCTGCGACGCGGACAGAGAGCCGAAGACTGCCTTTGCAAACTTTCTGAAGGCTGGGGATATGTACCTGAAAGCAGGGAATACAGAAAAGGCAGGGAAGATCCTCGGCTGGCTGAGGACCTTCAGCGGCTATGCCGACGAGGTCCGGGATTTCGAGGGCAGGGTGAGAGCGGAGTCCGGGAATTGAAGACAGAGGATTTATACATTCTTTAGAGGAATTTACATCACATTTACCGAAAATGGATATAGAATTGTTTCAAGGGATGGGTATTGGTGAAAGAGAGAAAACCTGAAACTGAGGAGGCACAGATGTCATTATCCAGGAGGGAGTTTCTCAAGACAACCGCTGCTGTGGCTGCCGCCACGGCCATAGGCATGACCGTTTCCGACGAGCAGCTCGCCGTGGCAAAGGAGACGGAAAAGGGCTGGCGGTGGGACAAGGCGGTCTGCCGGTTCTGCGGCACCGGCTGCGGCATCATGGTGGCCACGAAGAACGACAGGATCGTGGCGGTGAAGGGCGACCCCGCTGCACCGGTAAACATGGGGCTGAACTGCATCAAGGGTTACTTCAACGCCAAGATCATGTACGGCGCAGACAGGCTCACAGAGCCGCTCATGAGGGTGAACGACAAGGGTGAGTTCGACAAGAAGGGCAAGTTCCGGCCCGTTACCTGGAAGAAGGCCTTTGACGAGATGGAGCGGCAGTTCAGGAAACACTACACAAAGCTCGGCCCCACAGGCGTGGCTGTCTTCGGCTCAGGCCAGTACACCATCATGGAGGGGTACGCCGCTGTCAAGCTCATCAAGGGAGGCTTCAGGTCGAACAACCTGGACCCCAACGCACGGCACTGCATGGCCAGCGCTGTTGCAGGCTTCATGCAGACCTTCGGCATTGACGAGCCTGCGGGAAACTATGACGACATGCATTATTCAGACACCATCGTGCTCTGGGGCGCAAACATGTCGGAGTGTCACCCTGTCCTCTGGTCAAAGATCACCAACAGGAAGCTCAGCGACCCCAAGAGGGTGCGTGTGGTGAACCTCTCCACCTATACCAACAGATCCTCGAATATTGCAGACCTGGAGATCATCATAAAGCCCAACACAGATCTGGCGGTGCTGAATTATCTCGCCAGGGAGATTGCGATCAGCCATCCTGAGTCCATGGACCAGGAGTTCATAAAGAACAACTGCGTCTTTGCCACAGGCCCTGTTGACATAGGCTACGGCCTGAGGGAGAACGTGAAGCACGGCAAATACAGCCCCTCCGAGCTGGACACTGCCGGTAAGGAGGCGGTGAAGGCCCTCACGAAAGATGAGGCTGAGGCCCTGGGCTTCCTCAACCTCAAGGCGGGTGACAGGAT
>JBAZFD010000026.1:0-10359 GCA_041653575.1 Thermodesulfovibrionales bacterium | reverse complement strand
CGCAGACAGCCACTGGATCATCGGGTTTGATGACTTCAAAAAAGGTCTTGAGCCCTACACCCTCGATTTCGTTGCAGCCCTCGCAAAGGGAGACCCTGACGAGTCCCTTGATGATTTCAGGAAGAAGCTTCAGGCCCTCTCGGAGCTTTACAGGGAGAAGGAGAGAAAGGTGGTGAGCTTCTGGACCATGGGATTCAACCAGCATGTGAGGGGCACATGGGTGAACGAGCTGGCCTATACCGTCCACCTCCTCCTGGGCAAGCAGTCCCAGCCCGGAAACGGCGCCTTCAGTCTCACCGGACAGCCCAGCGCCTGCGGTACCGCCAGGGAAGTTGGGACCTTCAGCCACAGGCTCCCTGCTGACATGGTAGTGGCAAATCCCAAGCACAGGGCAGTGACAGAGAAGATCTGGAAGCTCCCTGAGGGGACCCTGAATCAGGTGCCGGGCTCCCATTATGTGAAGATCATGAGGGACCTGGAGGACGGTAAGATCCGCTGGGTCTGGGTGCAGGTGAACAACCCCTGGCAGAACACAGCGAACATGAGCCACTGGATCAAGGCGGCCAGGGAGATGGATAACTTCATTGTCGTCTCGGAGGCCTATCCCGGCATATCGGCCAAGGTGGCTGATCTTATCCTCCCCAGCGCCATGATCTTCGAAAAATGGGGGGCCTACGGCAACGCAGAGAGGAGGACCCAGCACTGGAGGCAGCAGGTGACCCCTGTGGGCAAGGCCATGTCCGATACCTGGCAGCTCACGGAGTTTGCAAAGAGGTTCAGCCTGAAGGATGTATGGGGAGAGCAGCGGATCAACGACCAGGTGACGCTCCCCAGTGTCCTGGCAAAGGCAAAGGAGATGGGGTACAAGGAGACGGACAGCCTCTTTGATGTCCTCTTCGCCACAAAGGAGGCAAAGGCCTGGCCATGGCCGGATCCCATCGGCAAGGGGTTCATCAACTCAGAGGCTGCCGGTGACAGCAGGAATATTGAAGGTTTCAAGGGGTACGGCTTCTTCCTTCAGAAGGCGCTCTGGGAGGAGTACCGGCGATTCGGCCTCGGCAAGGCCCATGACCTGGCCGACTTTGACACCTACCACAGGGTGAGGGGGCTCAGGTGGCCGGTGGTTGACGGGAAGGAGACCCTCTGGAGATTCAACGCCGAGTATGATCCCTATGCCAGAAAGGCTGACCACGGGAAGTTCGCCTTCTACGGCGAGGCCTTCAAGGAGCTGCCACAGGGTGATCTCAGGGGGCCGAAAGAGGGAGAGAAGGTGAAGCTGCCGAACAAGGCGAAGATCTTCCTCAGGCCTTACATGGAGCCGCCTGAGATCCCTGACGCAGCCTATCCCCTCTGGCTCTGCACAGGAAGGGTCCTTGAGCACTGGCACTCCGGCACCATGACCATGAGGGTTCCTGAGCTCTACAGGGCGGTGCCCGAGGCGGTCTGCTTCATTCACCCAAAGGACAGCCAGAAATACGGGGTAAAGGATGGAGACCTGGTCTGGATCGAGTCAAGGCGCGGAAAGGTGAAGGCACGGGTGGAGACACGGGGGCGGAACACCACCCCCAGGGGACTTATCTTCGTCCCCTGGTTCGATGAAAATGTGCTCATCAACAAGGTGACCCTCGACGCCACATGCCCCATATCCAAGGAGACGGATTACAAAAAGTGCGCAGTGAAGGTGTACAAGGCGTGAGGGAAATTCCCCCTTAGAAAAGGGGGATGAAGGGGGTTGTGGATTCCCTGTCATGGTTTCTCAGTAGTGGTGATAGGGAGGATCAGAAAAACAGACACAACCCCCTGCCCCCCTTTTCTAAGGGGGAATGGCAGATAGAGCTATTCAGGACAATCAAATCTTTGGTCGGGGTGATGTGAGCATGAAGGGAGGAGGTTTTATGTCTGAGAGGAGGGAGTTCCTGGTGAAGGGGATCAGGGGGATCGGGCTGGCTGTCATGGGCGGGCTTGCCTGGACAGGGATCATGGACGGGAAAAAGGCCTATCCCCTGATCCTGAGGCCGCCTGCCGCACTGCCTGAAGAGGAGTTTCTTGTTAAGTGCCTCAAGTGCGGTCAGTGCGTGGAGGCCTGCCCCTATGACAGCCTTGTCCTGGCCAGTCCCGGAGATGAGAGGCCCATAGGAACTCCCTATTACATCCCCAGGAAGAGACCCTGTTTCATGTGCAAGGACATTCCCTGCGTGAAGGCCTGCCCTTCAGGAGCCCTTGATCCTGAACTGGTGACTGAGAGGGATGAGAAGGGAATGGAGAGGCTGAGCATCAACAGGTCGAAGATGGGGATCGCAGCAATAGACAGGGAGTCCTGCATCGCCTACTGGGGGATCCAGTGCGACGCCTGCTACAGGAAATGCCCAAGGATGGATAAGGCCCTCAGCATTGAGTACATCAAAAACGACAGGACAGGGAAGCACACCATCATGGCCCCTGTTGTCCACAGCGACGCCTGTACAGGCTGCGGTCTCTGTGAGAGCGTCTGCATTACGAAAAAGGCATCCATCTTCGTTCTTCCCCGGAAGGTCGCCATGGGAGAGACAGGCGGGCACTATCAGAAGGGATGGGAGAAGCTGGCGGAGGAGCCTGCTATGGTTCCTGAGGAGGCCCCAACCGTGACACCCAGGAGCAGCAGGAACCCCATGGATTATCTCAACGAGGGGCTCTGATATGAGGATCATGGCGCAGAAGTGGCTGATCCTCAGGAGGATAACGCAGCTCTCCATCTTCCTCCTCTTCATTGCGGGCAATCTCCTCGGCTGGACCGTCCTGAGGGGGGACCTCAGCGCAGGAAAGCTCCTTGATACCGTGCCGCTCACCGATCCTTTTGCCATCCTCCAGATCCTTGCCGCAGGCTCGCTCCTCTCCCTGGATGCGCTTGCAGGGGGGCTCATCGTCCTTCTTTTCTACAGCCTTCTGGCAGGGAGGGCCTTCTGCGGCTGGGTCTGCCCCATGAACATGGTCACAGACGGTGCGAACCGGCTCAGAAGGTCTCTGGGATGGAAGACCGACGGTTGGCGTGTAAGCAGCAGGACCAGGTACTGGATTATGGCCATGGCCCTTGTCCTGTCGCCGATCCTTGGCGTGGCAGCCTTCGAGTGGATAAGCCCTGTCTCGATCCTCCACAGGGGGCTCATCTACGGCATGGGCATGGGCTGGACAGCTGTGGCCGCGGTATTTCTCTTTGATCTCATGGCGGTGAGAAACGGGTTCTGCGGCCACCTCTGCCCTTTGGGAGGGTTCTGGTCCCTCATCGGCAGGTTCAGCCTCATCCGTGTGAGGCATAACAGGGAACAATGCAGTCTCTGCATGGACTGTGTGAACATCTGCCCTGAGAGGCAGGTCCTCGGGATGGTGGGAAAGGAGAGCGGCCCGCTGCTTTCCGGCGAGTGTCTGAACTGCGGCAGATGCATAGATGTCTGCGAAACAAAGGCAATGAAATGGGGGACAAGATTCGGGAAAGATCAGCAATCAGCTGTCAGCCCTTAGCTGTCAGCTCTTCAGAAAAGGAGGAAGTCAGATGTCAGTCACAACAATGAGGATCATGGCAGCCGGAATTTTGCTTGTCTTCTCCGCAGGAGCAGCGATGGCGCAGACAAAGGGCATTGAGGAAGAGGATATGGGATTGAGGAAAGAGGGGATTTACCAGGAGGAGACGGTGCAGCCCAAGGGAGGTGAATACTCCAAAGAGGCCCCTGGAAAGAGCAAGAGGATTCAGCGGTCCTTTGACAACAGCCCGCCCCTCATCCCCCACGACCTTACCGGCATGCTCCCCATTGCCGAAACAAACAACATCTGCCTCGGCTGCCACATGCCTGACACAGCCAAGGCCATGGGAGCCATACCCATTCCCAAGTCACATTTCGTGGATTTTGAGACCCATGAAGACCTGAAGGGAAAGCTCGACGGCAAGAGGTACAACTGCATGCAGTGCCATGTGCCTCAGGCTGATACGGCCCCTCCTGTGGGAAATGTCTTCAAGGGCGGATTCAGGGACAAAAAGGGAAAATCCAGGTCCAACCTTATCGACACCCTCAATGAGGGGGTGGATGGTGAATAGGGGCGGGGCGATGAACATATCCGGTGTCGTTGTCATGACCAGCCCTGAGAGGGTGGATGATGTGCTGAAGGCCCTCATAGCCTCAGGGATCTGTGAGATCCACTTCCATGACACAGAGGGGAGGATCGTTGTCACCATCGAGGGTGAGGACATAGCCGAGGAGATGGAGAGAATGAAGGAGATCCAGGGTATCCCCCATGTGATCTCCGCCTCCCTGGCCTACTCCTATGCAGAAGACGAGATCCTCGACGCCTGGGACGGGATAGAAAAGAGAGGCGCTGTGCCGGAGGACCTCTGAGCTCTCAGCCCGGCTGCGCAGCGATAAAAAGGATTTCCGGAGCAAGATATTCCTCCTTCCCTTGCTCCCTGCCCTCCTTCGCAGAAGGTGATAGACCGCCATCTCTTGCAAGGGAGGGTTTTTTCGCGGCTTCACGTTTTACTTTCCCTCGTATGCCCGCTTGAGGGTTTCGATGTCGAGCTTTTTCATCGGCAGAAAGGCCTGCGTCAGCCGGTCAATCTGCTCAGGACTGCCGTTTTTCATCATCTCGCCCATAACCGTGGGAACGATCTGCCATGAGAGGCCGTACTTGTCCTTGAGCCAGCCGCACTGCTCAGCCTCCGGCACCGCTGAGAGCCTCTCCCAGTAGTAATCTACTTCCTCCTGGCTGTCGCAGTTCACCATGAACGAAACCGACTCGTTGAATTTGTAAAGCGGGCCAGCGCTTATGGCTATGAATTCCTGACCCGAGAGCTCAAAGGTGACAACCTCCACCGAGCCCGATGGGGTGTCATGAAGCACCATTGAGTTCCTGATCCCCGCATCGCCCATGCCGGAAAAGACGGAGACATAGAACTCTGCCGCCTCCCTGGCTTCACTGTCGAACCATAAGTGTGGCGTGATCTTCTGCATCTGAGCCTCCCCGGTGTGCAAAGAGTTTGTTGAACAGACGCTTCAAGTAGGACGCTATACGTCCACCAGTACCTTAAAGCCGCCGTAGACCATGCGTTTATCTTCCAGCTTCCAGTCGAACATGCCCGAGTAGAAATTCTTTGACTTCTCCACGTCCTGCGTCTGCAACTCAATGTGAACAAATGGGTTTGCCATACTTTACCTCTCCAGGATTGTATGAATTTATCTATCTCATAGCAGATAAAACGCCTTCCGTCAATTGGCGGACAGGGGAGGGTAATAAAGACGAGCTTGGGCCTTTATGTTGCGGTTCAGACTGAATCGGCCTGAAAGTGGCAGTGTAAGGGCTCCCTTAAAGACGGTTTGGTACGACTGGAATTTGCCACCGCGTAGTTTATAAGAATTCCATTCCTTGCTGTATTTCCTTTTTGGGGATATACTTTAAGAAAGTATCCGCAAGAAAATAGATAGTTTTGAAACCGGCATGTCCTGCGTCAGCTGTCCTCTTATCTTTCTATCGTCAGGCCATGCCTCAGGGTGATAAAGAATGCCCCTATGAGGTAATATAATTCAAATGGCGCGACATAGAACAAGCGCAGTTGAAGATTTATTAGTCATTGCCAGCAAACTCCCCTGGTGGGTCAGCACTTTGATAGCACTTGCGTCTTATTTCATCCTGCACTCTGTTGCCTCTCGACCGGGAACCCCAGCACAAGGTCTTGAAGACATGGGCAATGCAGCGGCAAGGGGACTCTGGACAGCACTGGCGATGTATGGGCAATATATTCTTCCCTTGGTTTTTGGTACTGGTGCCGTTGTGTCAGGTTTTAACTCAATAAGACAGAAAAAGCTGTACGCCAAAGTTGCGTCACGCTCCGATGTTTCCGTCTTGAATGAGATGAGTTGGGGGGATTTTGAGAGGCTTGTTGGCGAGTATTTCAGTAGGAGCGGTTTTCAGGTAACAAGAGAAGGGGGCAACGGTCCTGATGGCGGCGTTGACTTGGTGCTTCGTAAAGGAAACGAAAAACATCTGGTGCAATGCAAACAGTGGAAGGCTTTCAAGGTCGGCGTGCAGCCTGTGAGAGAGTTTTACGGGGTGATGGCAGCTCGGGGTGCTGTTAGTGGATATTTCATTACCTCAGGTGAATATACTGATGAGGCGCGTGCTTTTGTGCAGGGGCTCAATATCGAATTAATTGATGGGCGTAAGCTCAGAAAGATGATAGAGCTTGCTCATGAAAAGTTTGAGGCTCCACCTATTCATATCGAATCACGGCATGAGATCATTGTACCTCTCTGCCCAAACTGCGGCAAGGAGATGAAAAAGCGGGTCGCGCGTCAAGGCCCCAATGCCGGCAAGGAATTTTGGGGGTGTCCCTCTTTTCCAAAATGTAACGGTACTCGGCCTCTTGAATAGTTGGCAAAGCATATCGCAACAGCTTAAATTGTGCAATGTGTAGACTATACCCTGCTGGCTTCCTCTACCGGGGCTTCCAACTATAAAAAGAATAGATAGTAACAGTTCTCAAGGGTTCCAGCATTGATTGATAAAAATCCGCCAGTCTTTGTTTCAAAGGGCCAGGAGAAATTGTTCCTGCTCATTCCCCTGGCCTCCTGCGCTATCACATATTCCGGAGCGCAAACTCCCAGTTGATGAGTTTGTCGAGCACTGCGTTGACGTAATCAGCCCGGCGGTTCTGGTAGTCCAGGTAATAGGCATGTTCCCAGACGTCAATGGTGAGGAGAGGTTTGAGACCTGCTGTCAAAGGGTTATCTGCGTTGGCGGTCCGGACAACTCTGAGCTTGTCGCTGTCAAGGACAAGCCAGGCCCAGCCGCTTCCGAATTGCGCAACCGCTGCTCCGGCAAACTCCTTTTTGAAGGCCTCAACACTACCGAAGGAAGACTCGATTTTCTGTTTCAGCGCGGCGGGCGGCTCGCCTCCGCCTTTGGGATTCAGGCTTTGCCAGTAAAAGCTGTGGTTCCAGACCTGAGCCGCATTGTTGAAGATTCCGGTTTTCTCAGGCTTTCCGGCAGTGGCTGTGATGATCTTTTCCAGAGGCATATCGGCATACTCTGTTCCTGAGGTGAGCTTGTTCAGGTTGTCCACATACCCTTTGTGGTGTTTTCCATAATGAAAGCTGACTGTGTTTGCTGTTATGACGGGTTCCAATGCGTTGTCTGCATAGGGCAGGGGAGATGCAATAATGGTATCTCGTTCGTTCATGTCTGCTCCTTTGTTCTGAGTATGGCTGGCGGTAGATCTGCCTTGGACTGTTTATCAGTTGTATCATGGAGCTGGTTTGTTGTCAACAAAAGAGTGTGCATAAAGGGCAGAGGGAAAAGAGGATGCAAGCGTGAGAGGGAAGCGCGGAGGGGACTTGTCCCTTTGCAGAGGCCTGATCAGTAAAGGAGGTTGCGCTCTCTCTCATCAGTCAGCCGCGGTTTGGCCTGCAAGACTAAGGGCGGCTCTGATCCAGCAGTTTCGTGGCTTCTCCTTTTCCTGTGGGATTGGAGAAAAAGCTGTCGTCGAGGAAGAACAGCGCAAAGAGCCATGAAGAGGCAACGGCAAGCAAGGCGCTCAGAATAGCTACTCTCAGATAACGGACATGCTCTCCGGCGTGATGGTTTTCAGGCATGATACTCCCTCCCCAGACGAAGCAGAGTTTTGTCAGGATTCGTATCATCCACTTGGCCCGTGGAGTGATACCGTTGAAGTGACAAATTTTACCTCCCTCAGGTCTGAGAATGCAAGACCTTAAATGGGGAGGGCAGATAACCGGTACCCACTTCCTTCTGAGATTCGAACCCAAACCGGCGGATATGCTAAAATTGGCGGTAATAAAAGGATTCCGGTTGCAGGGAGCTTTATTCGTGTTCAAATTCATACACACAGCCGACATACACCTCGACAGTCCCCTGTGCGGCCTGAGCCGGTACGAGGGCGCTCCTGCTGACCAGGTCCGCGCTGCCTCGCGTCAGGCCTTCAGTAATCTGGTGAGACTGGCTCTTGATGAAGAGGTACGGTTTGTTCTCATCTCCGGCGACCTCTTTGACGGGGACTGGAAGGATTACAATACCGCCCTATTTCTCTCCAGGGAGATGTCCAGGCTCAGGGAAGGGGGCATTCAGGTCTTCATCATCTCAGGGAACCATGATGCAGCCAGCCAGATCACCAGGAGCTTGAGGATGCCTGAGAACGTGAGAAGGCTCTCCACAACAAAGCCAGAGACCGTTGTCATTGAAGAGACAGGCGTGGCCATTCACGGTCAGGGGTTTGCCTCCCGTTCAGTCACCGATGACCTCGCCGCAGCCTATCCCATGGCCAAACCAGGATATTTCAATATCGGTATGCTCCATACCAGCCTGACCGGCAGGGAGGGGCACGAGCCCTATGCGCCCTGCAAGCTGGAAACCCTCTTATCGAAAAACTACGACTACTGGGCCCTCGGGCATGTGCACAAGCGTGAGGTGGTGCATGAAAACCCCTGGATTGTCTTTCCCGGCAATATCCAGGGCAGGCATATCGGTGAGGCTGGGCAGAAGGGATGCAGCCTGGTGACGGTTTCCGGCGGGAGGCTTCTCTCTGTCGAGCATGTTGACACTGACGTGCTTCGCTGGCTCCTCTGCTCCATTGACGCTGCTGAGGCCGGGACACCTGAAGAACTGGTTGATAGGCTGCGTTCGGCCATAGAAGCGGCTTCAGAAGATAATGCGAACCTGCCCCTTGCTGTCAGGGTGATTCTGTCAGGCCCCTGCAAGGCCCATGGAGAGCTCTCCCTTGACCCTGAGAAGTGGGTCAACGAGATCAGGGCTGCTGCCGCAGACATGAGCGGCGGATCGGTCTGGATCGAGAAGGTGCGGATCAGAACCAGCCTGCCTGCCGGGCCGGAAGCTGCGAGGGAGGGAGATGACGCCCTGGCTGATCTGCTCAGATACGCCGGGAGCATAATGACTGCCGATGACCTGCCTGCCTCCTTCATCGAGGATTACAACAGCCTGAAGGCAAAGCTCCCGTCTGAGCTCTTCCATGGCGAGGAGTCTCTGGCCCTTGATTCCACGGAGAGGGTCAGGCGGCTCATAGACGATGCTTCGCAGATGCTGCTCTCCCGGCTGCTGCCGGGAAGAGGGAGAGCATGAAGATCCTCCGGCTTGAGCTCAGGGCCTTCGGCCCCTTCACCAATATAAGCCTCGATTTCTCAGGCGAGGGGCTTCATATCGTCTACGGCCCGAACGAGGCAGGAAAGAGCTCGACCCTCCGGGCGCTCAGGGCCTTGCTCTACGGCATCCCGGAGCGGACGCAGGACAACTTTCTCCACGACAACGCGAGGCTGAGAATCGGCGGTCTTCTGAGACATTCCGACGGCTCAGAGCTCTTCTGCCTCAGGAGAAAAGGCAGGCTGAAGACCCTCCTTGACAATGATGAAAAAGAGATGGATGATTCCCTGCTCAGGCGGTACCTGGGGAATGTGACAGCAGAGCTCTTCGACAGGATGTTCGGCCTCACCCACACCGACCTGGTCAGGGGAGGAAAGGATATCATTGCCGGTGGGGGCGACCTTGGGGAGAGTCTCTTTTCCGCAGGCCTCGGCGGTTCAGGCTTCAGACAGCTCCTTCAGGGCCTGGAGGCCGAGGCAGAGGAGCTCTTCGCTCCGAGGGGTACACGGAAGGTGATCAACAGCGCGTTGAATGAGATAGCAGCGGCGAAGAATGCTGTCAGGAATCTTGCGCTCCAGGGACGCGACTGGGAGACGCATCAGGAGGCGCTTGCCGGGGCGTCGCGGAAAAAGCAGGAGATTGCCGAAGAGCTGCTCTCCCTGCGCAGAGAGAGAAACAGGCTCGACAGGCTTCTTCAGGCCCTTCCTTTCCTCTCTCTTTACAAAGAGGCTATGGCCAGGAGGCAGGAGATGGGTGAGGTTCTCATTCTTCCTGCTGATTTTGCAGCTGACAGGAGGACAATCACTGAGAGCCTCAGTCAGGGGCGATCTGTCCTGGAGAAGACCCAAAGGCAGATGGCGGAGACCAAAGAGGAGCTTGAGGCGATTTCAGTCCCGGAAGAGCTGCTGAAGCACGGTGAGACCATCTCCCGGCTCTACAAGCGGCTGGGGAGTCACGAAAAGGCGATGTCCGATCTCCCCAGGCTCAAGGGCGAGCGGACGCAGCTTGAGGCTAATGCCGTAGCTATTCTGAAGGAGCTTGCCCCAGTTCTTTCCTTTGAAGAGGCGGAAAGGCTCAGGCTTACCGAGGCTGAGCGTCAGCGGATAGGGGAGATGGGCGGCAGGCTGCAGAGGCTTGAAGAAGATCTCAGGGCCGTCAGAAAGTCTGCCGGGGAGGTCAGGAAAAGGCTGGAGACAGACCGGGGGGATGAGGCCCCGACAAAAGAGC
>JBAZFD010000025.1:9929-13074 GCA_041653575.1 Thermodesulfovibrionales bacterium | reverse complement strand
GGAAGGGGAGCACCATCTCAACCAGCTCTGCCGGGTCTGCGTTGTTGATATACTGGCTGTTGAGCCAGAGGAGCTTTTCGGGGTTGAAGACCGAGGCGGACTTCCCGATGTTCTCCATGGAGAAGCATTTGATCAGCTCCTCGCGGGTGAAGACCTCCTGGTCGCCGTAGGACCAGCCGAGTCTCACCAGGTAGTTCACCAGGGCGTCGGGGAGGTATCCCTCATCCTTATAGGCCATGACCGATGTTGCGCCGTGCCTCTTGCTGAGCCTTGTCTTGTCGGCGCCGAGGATCATGGGGAGATGGCCGAAGGCGGGCGGCTCCCATCCGAGGGCCTTGCAGATATGGATCTGCTTGGGCGTGTTGTTCAGGTGATCGTCGCCCCTGATGACGTGGCTGATCCGCATGTCTATGTCGTCAACAACGACGACGAAGTTGTAGGTCGGTGTGCCGTCTGCCCTGAGGATGATCAGATCTTCAAGCTGGTTGTTGTCGAATTCAACTACGCCCTTGATGAGGTCGTTGACTACTGTTCTTCCTTCCTGGGGCATGAGGAACCGCACGGCATAGGGTTTTCCTTCAATCGGCTCCTTGAGGTGCCTGCATCTGCCGTCATACTTGGGTGGCTTTCCCTGGGCCATGGCCTCCTGCCGTCTCTGCTCCAGCTCTTCCGGGGTGCAGTAACAGCGGTAGGATTTCCCCTGGGAGATCAGCTTCTCCACATAGCTTCTGTAGATGTCAAACCTGTCAGTCTGCCTGAAGGGGCCCTCATCCCATGAGAGCTTCAGCCAGTTCATCCCCTCGATGATCGCATCTATATATTCATCGGTGGAGCGGGTTGTGTCCGTGTCTTCTATTCTGAGGATGAATGTCCCGTTGTTGTGTCTGGCCAGGAGCCAGTTGAAAAGGGCTGTCCTTGCCCCTCCTATGTGGAGATGCCCTGTGGGGCTCGGCGCGAATCTTACCCGTATGTCGTCTGTCACGATTCCTCCCTGCGGGAAGCATCCCTTTATCTCCTCGAAAGGGGATAAAAAAGGCATGTACCCTTGTAATTTCAAATGCTTATCATGATACCTCATGTGAAAGGGGGGATGCAAGGATCCCTATGCCGGAGAGCACAGGAGGTTGGACATAGAGAAGGCCGAGAGGCTTGAGACCCCTCTTTTCGCCTTCCGGTGCGATATCTTTACAGGGGATAATCCCTTGTGCTAATCTATTACCCTAAGGAAATTCTGTTTTTGCATAAGCAGTTCCTGAGTCAGTAAAGAAATCAAAAGGTGGTGAACAGTTATGTCCCTCGACACGACAAAGAAGAAAGAAATTATTGAGTCTTACCAGGTCCATGCTACCGATACAGGATCTCCTGAGGTCCAGATAGCCCTCCTGTCCAACAGGATTACCTATCTCACAGAGCATTTCAAGACCCACAAGAAAGACCATCACTCCCGCAGGGGGCTCCTGAAGCTCGTCGCCCAGAGGAGGAGACTTCTCGGCTACCTGAAGGCTTCCGACAAGGGCCGTTACGACAAGGTTATGGAGCGCCTTGGAATCAGAAAATAAACATTTCATAATAAAGACGCGAAATAGGAAAAAGAGGAATTGATGACCACTGTTGAGATTGAGGTTAGAGGTAAGCGGCTGATCCTGGAGACCGGCCGTATGGCAAGGCAGTCCGGAGGCGCTGTTGTTCTGAGGTATGGCGATACGGTTGTGCTTGCTACGGCAGTCGCAGATAAGAGGGTTAAGGAAGGCCTGGACTTTTTCCCCCTTACCGTTGATTACCAGGAGAGGACGTATGCGGCAGGTAAGATCCCCGGTGGATTCTTCAAGAGGGAGGGCAAGCCTTCCGAGAAAGAGGTGCTCACATCCCGTCTTATTGACAGGCCCATCCGCCCCCTTTTCCCGAAGGGTTTTTACTCCGAGACCCAGGGGATAGTTTCTGTATTGTCATACGGCAGTGAGAATGTGGCGGACATGTTGGGAATCATCGGAATGTCTGCGGCAGTTCATATATCTGATATCCCCTTCGGAGGCCCTGTGGCCGCTGTCAGGGTGGGGATGAGAGAGGGCAACCTCATCATCAACCCCGACCTCTCCGAGAGCGAGAACCTGGAGATGAACCTGGTTGTCGCCGGAACAGCCGACGCTGTTCTTATGGTGGAGGGCGGCGGAGCCGAGGTTTCCGAGGCCGTCATCCTTGACGCCATAGACCAGGCCCATCAGGAGATCAAGAAGATTGTGGCTGTGCAGAACGAGCTGCGGTCCCTTGTGGGCAAGGAAAAAAGGGCACTCATCCCTGTTGTGGCGAGCCTGGAGCTGAAGGACGCTGTCAGGGGTTACGTTGCCGACAGGATCAGGGAAGCCATAACCATCCCCGGAAAGCAGAGAAGGCAGGAGGCCCTTGACCTCGTCCTTGAGGACGCCATCAAGACCTTCAACAGCCCTGAGAATGCTGAGAAGTTCTTCCAGAACGCCGGAAAGGACCTCACCAGGGAGATAGCCAATATCTTCGACAGCTATGAAAAAGAGATCGTCAGGAACATGATACTCAACGAGGGTGTCAGGTCCGACGGCAGGAAGCCTGATGAGGTCAGGCCGATTTCATGCCACCTTGGGCTTCTTCCCAGGACCCACGGTTCAGCCCTTTTTGTCAGGGGCGAGACCCAGGCCCTTGTGGTGAGCACCCTCGGGACCTCTGATGACGAGCAGAAGATCGACGCCCTTGAGGGCGAGGTCTACAAGACCTTCATGCTCCACTACAACTTCCCTCCCTTCAGTGTCGGTGAGGTGAAGCCCCTCCGTTCCCCCGGAAGGAGGGAGATCGGTCATGGGGCGCTTGCCGAGAGGGCGCTGAGATATGTGATCCCTACCAAGGAAGTGTTCCCCTATACCATCAGGATCGTCTCCGATGTCCTTGAGTCAAACGGTTCCTCCTCCATGGCCACGGTCTGCGGCGGAACCCTCTCCCTCATGGACGCCGGTGTGCCCATAACCTCTCCTGTGGCAGGTATTGCCATGGGTTTGGTGAAGGAAGGCGATCAGGTGGTGGTGCTTACCGATATCCTCGGTCTCGAAGACCACCTGGGAGACATGGACTTCAAGGTGGCAGGCACTGAGAAAGGAATCACCGCCTTCCAGATGGATGT
>JBAZFD010000025.1:0-9919 GCA_041653575.1 Thermodesulfovibrionales bacterium | reverse complement strand
GGAAATCATGTCAAACGCCCTTGAGCAGGCGCGTAAGGGCAGGCTCCATATCCTGGGCAGGATGAATGATGCCATTGAAACCCCCAGGGAGACCCTTTCACCCCATGCCCCCAGGATCTATACCATGCAGATCAAGCAGGAGAAGATCCGCGAGGTCATCGGCACCGGCGGAAAGGTGATCAGGGGCATCATCGAGCAGACAGGCGTAAAGATAGACATCAACGATGCCGGTGTCATCAACATCGCGTCAGCCGACGAGGCTTCAGCCCAGAAGGCGATTGATATCATCAACGGTATCCTCGCCGAGGCAGAGCTGAACAAGATCTACATGGGCAAGGTGAAGAGGGTTGTCGACTTCGGCGCCTTCGTGGAGATCCTGCCCGGTGTTGAAGGCCTCCTCCATATCTCACAGATATCGGAGAAGAGGATTGCCAAGGTCACTGATGAGATCGATCTCGGCGATGAATTCCCGGTCAAGGTCATTGAGATCGACAACCAGGGGAGGGTAAGGCTGAGCAGGAAAGAGGCTATGAAAGGGGATGTACACTAAACGTCACCTCGACAACGGTATCCCCGTTGTCATGGAGCAGCTGAAGAGCTTCCGCTCTGTGATCCTGGGGATATGGGTCAAGGTCGGCGCGAGGAATGAGACGCCCGATAAAAACGGCGTCTCCCACTTTCTTGAGCACATGTTCTTCAAGGGTACCCGGAAACGGACTGCCCACGATATTGCAATCGAGATAGACTCCCTGGGGGGGGACCTCAATGCCTTTACCTCCAGGGAGAACACCGCCTTCTACATAAAGGTCCTCGACGAGTATGTCGAGAGGGGCGCTGAGCTCCTCTCCGACATATTTCTCCACTCTCTCCTCGACAGCGAAGAGGTTGAAAAGGAAAAGGGCGTCATCAAGGAAGAGATCAAGATGGTGGAAGACACCCCTGATGACTACATCCACGACCTCTTCAGCAGGACCGTCTGGGGAAATGAAGGCCTCGGCTACCCCGTCCTCGGCAAGAGGGAGACGATCAGGGCCTTTACCAGGGACGACCTTCTCCATCATGTAAGAAAGTACTACGGCACCGCAGACACCGTTATCTCCTGCGCCGGTAATTTTGATCCCGACCAGGTTCTCGGCATTCTGAACCACTATCTGGGAGGTCTCAGGAGGGGGTCTGAGCCGGAGTCCTTTCCTGCTCCAGCCTTCAGGCAGGAGATTGCCGTTTTCCCCAAGGACCTCTCGGAGACCCATATCTGCCTCGGCGTTGAGGGGCTTCCCTATGCCAGCGACGACAGGTATACCCTGGCGATACTGAACACCCTGCTGGGCTCAAGTGTGAGCTCCCGTCTCTTCCAGGAGATCAGGGAGAAGAAAGGGTATGCCTATTCCATTTATTCCTTTGTCTCTTCCTACCGTGATGCCGGATACTGGGCTGTCTATGCAGGCACAGGAAAGAAAAAGGCCGTCACCGTCACGGAGATGATCATCAACGAGATGAGATCCCTCCATGAGACGCTGACGGAAAAGGAGCTGCAAAGGGCAAAGGACCAGCTCAAGGGGAATCTCATCCTTGGCCTGGATTCAACGAGCAGCAGGATGCAGAGCATCGCCCGCCAGGAGATGTATTGCGGACGGCATTTCTCCCAGAAGGAGATCATGAAAGAGGTCGAGGGCGTGACCCTCAGACACATCAGGGACCTGGCGCACAGGCTTATCAATGAGGGCAAAATGAGCATGACTGTTCTTGGTCCTGCCAAGGGGGAGGACTTCGAGGGGCTTTTCTGATGCTGCGTGAGCTCCGCGTCAGGGACTTCACCATCGTTGACGATCTCACTGTTTCCTTCTCTTCAGGCCTGAATGTCCTCACCGGCGAAACAGGCGCCGGCAAATCCATCATCGTAGACGCCATCGGTCTTATCCTCGGCGACAAAGCCTCGCAGGAGCTCATCAGGACAGGAAAGGGAGAGGCCCGTATTGAGGCCTCCTTCGACCAGGCAGACCTTCCCCTTCTCAGTGAGCTGTCCATTGAAACCGATGAAGGGATCATCATCAGAAGGACTGTCTCTTCCCAGGGAAAGGGAAGGGCATACATCAATGACAGCCCGGTGAGCCTCCAGACCCTCTCCCGTATCGGTAAAAGCCTCGTTCACATCCACGGACAGCACGAATACCAGGACCTCCTCAGGAGGGAGACCCATTTCTTTTTTGTTGATGCCTTCGGCGGTCTGGAGCAGGATCTTGCTTTCCTTCGCTCCCTTTTCAGGGAGGTCGCGGCCCTCAGGGATGATCTTGAGTCGCTGAAGGCAAGGATGAGGGAGCGGGAGCAGCGGATGGATTTCCTTTCCTTCCAGGTCAGGGAGATAACCGCCGCCGCCCTGCGGGATGATGAAAAGGAGGAGCTGGAGTCTGAGAGGTCCATCCTCCTCAACCTGAGCAGGCTGCGGGAGGCCACGGAGACCGCCTATGACCTCCTCTACGGATCTGAGAGCTCCTGTCTCGACAACCTCTCCAAGGCCCTTTCCAGGATAAAGGAGATGGCCCAGATTGACCATGACGCAGGGGAAGTCCTTGAGGCAGTTGAGGCTGTGCTCCCCCAGGTGGAGGAGGCTGCCTCAGGCCTGAGAAGGTTCAGGGACAAGTACGAGACAGAGCCGGGCCGGATCGATGAGGTGGAGGAACGGCTGGAGCTGATCAGGGGGCTGGAGAAGAAGTACGGCGGGAGCATCAGCGAGGTCATCGCGTACCGGCAGAAGGCTGAGGAAGAGCTGAAGGGGCTGGAGCTGGTGGGGGAGCAGATGGCTGATGCTGAGTCCGCCCTTGCTGCGAAGGAGCGAGCGCTTATGGGAAGGGCGGAACTGATCTCGGAAAAGCGGCGGGCTGCTGCCGATGAGATGGCGCTCCTGATCATGGGGGAGCTTAGGGAACTGGGCTTTCAGAAAGCGGTCTTCAGTATTGAGATCAAAAGGCGGGAGACTGTCTCTGCCGACGGAATTGATGAGCTGGAGTTTCTCTTCTCCGCAAACCCCGGCGAGCCGCCGAGACCCCTTGTCAAGGTTGCCTCAGGAGGCGAGCTCTCAAGGATTATGCTGGCATTGAAATGCGTCTCCTTGAAGGGTCAAGGGTCCAGGGTCAAGGGTCAAGAGGACGAGGAGCAGGGGCATGAGGAATCTGAGGTTTTGACCGGACCCCGGATCCCGGATCCCGGCCCCTTCAGCCTTGCTCCTTCGACCCTTGTTTTCGACGAGGTGGATGCAGGGATCGGGGGAGTGGCGGCCTCCAGCGTGGGGAAGAGGTTGAAGGAGATCTCAGGTCATTACCAGGTCTTCTGCATCACCCATCTGCCCCAGATAGCATCCCTTGCAGACCGGCATCTGAAGGTGGAAAAGGGGCTGGACAGGGAGCGCGTTCAGGTCTCTGTGAGCGCTCTGGAGGGAGAGGAGCGGATGAAGGAACTGGCGAGGATGCTCAGCGGCAGGGTCACAGAGGCCTCTCTGATTCATGCCAGGGAGCTCCTGGAATTGACAAAAGAGGGGATCTGAATTAGAATCGAGACATGATGAAAACGACTGTGATAAAAGGCATGATTGTCATTAACAGGGAGCTTTGCAAGGGCTGCACCTACTGTGTCAGGTCATGTCCCAAGGGATGTATAGAGATTGACAACGGGTTTAATGAGATGGGATATTTCCCTGCCATGTTTTCAGCCCCTGAAGGCTGCATAGGCTGCGCTATCTGCGCCCGGATGTGCCCCGAGATCGCCATAGAGGTCTGGAAGTCGGAGTAACAGGGGCTGGAGAGGCGTTATCTCTGGTCCTGGTTTTGCAATAAGGGCATCACCTTCCGGAAGATCTCTGAAGGATCATAGATTCCTGTAGCATCCACCCAGTGAATCCCCTCTTCCTTCCTGAACCAGGTGAACTGTCTCTTTGCATAATTGCGGGACCTTTGCCTGATCAGGTCTGCCGCCTCTTCAAGGGGCGTCTTGTCGGAGAGATGACTGAGGAGTTCCTTGTACCCGATTGCCTGGAAGGCGGGAAGGGTTGCAACAGGCGGATCACCCCCCTCGTTTCTGATAAGCCCGAGGAGGTTTCTCACCTCTTCCACAAGGTCCTGCCTGAGCATCTCATCCACCCTGGCATCTATCATCCTGTAGAGCTCCTGCCTCTCGCGGCTGATGCCTATCTTGATGAACTCATAGGGGAGCGGTTCTGTGTGGGACTGGTGGAAGTCAGTGATGGTCTTTTCTCCTGTCAGGCAGACCTCAAGGGCCCTCACGACCCTCCTCAGGTCGGCTGGCATGATGCGGGAGGCTGCCGCAGGGTCCTTCTCCTGTAGCATTCCATAGAGGATTCCCGGCTCCTCCTCTTCTTTTTTCATGAGGCTGTCACGCAGCTCCCAGTCTGCCGAGGGACCATGGAATATCCCCCTGGTCATTGCCTTGATATAGAGACCGGTCCCGCCGACAATGAGCGGGGTCCTGCCCTCGCTGAGAATCCTTTCCAGGACGGGCACGACGTCGCTGATATAGGCCCCGGCGCTGTAGGTCTCCCAGGGATCGACGATGTCGATCATGTGGTGCCGCACCCTTTCCTGTTCAGCAGGAGAAGGCTTTGCCGTGCCGATGTCCATGCCCCTGTAAATCTGCATCGAGTCGGAGCTGATGATCTCAGTCTCCAGTTCCCGGGCGAGCAGGAGGGAAAGGGCTGTCTTGCCGACCCCTGTGGGGCCGAGGAGGATAATTACTTTTTCCATGGAAATTATTGATCTAAAATAATATAATATTCGTTCAATAATCAACTTACATTCAACTCATGAAGGAGGAAACCATGCTTCTGACAGGGAAGGTATGGAGGTTTGGAGACGATATAGACACCGACGCAATCATACCAGCGCGGTATCTCAATACATCTGATCCCAGGGAACTGGCCAGTCACGTGATGGAGGATGCCGACAAGGATTTCCCCACAAAGGTGAAGGCAGGCGACATCATCGTGGCAGGAAAGAACTTCGGCTGCGGCTCTTCACGGGAGCACGCGCCCATAGCCATCAAGGAGGCGGGCATCCAGGCGGTTATAGCAAAGAGCTACGCCAGGATCTTCTACAGGAACTCCTTCAACATAGGGCTCCCCATATTCGAGTCCAACTCGGCATCCGAGGCGATCAGGGAAGGCAACCAGGTGGAGATCGATGCAGACACCGGCGTGATCAGGAACCTGACCACCGGTGAGACCTACACCGCTGAGCCGATCCCACCCTTCATGCAGGAGCTCATTGCTTCAGGGGGATTGATCGAGTGGACAAAGAAGAAGATAAAGGGGGCTGCATGAGCAAGTCATACAATATAGCGGTTATTCCCGGAGACGGGACAGGGCCTGAGGTGGTGGCAGAGGGAATGAAGGCCCTCAATACCGCAGCAGCGAAGTTCGGCTTCAAGCTGAATTACACCCATTATGATTTCGGCGCAGACCGGTATCTTCGGACAGGGGAGACCCTTCCCGACAGCGCCATCGAGGAGTTCAGGAAGTTCGACTCCATGTTCCTCGGCGCCATCGGCCATCCTGACGTGAAGCCCGGCATCCTTGAAACAGGCATCCTCCTGAAGACACGTTTTGCCTTGGACCAGTACATCAACCTGAGACCGGTGAAGCTCTACCCGAACGTGGAGACGCCTCTCAAGGACAAGGGGCCTGAGCATATTGATTTCGTGGTCATCCGTGAGAACACCGGCGGCATCTACACCAGCATGGGCGGCGCAACCCGCGTGGGAACCCCTGACGAGATCGCAACACAGCTCATGGTCTATGACCGCAGGACGGTGGACCGCTGTCTGAAGTACGCCTACGAGCTGAAGCGGAAGCGTAACGCAAAGAACCCCAAATATGCGGAAAAGCCGATCACCCTCATCCACAAGAGGAACGTGCTCACCCACTGCGGAGACCTCTGGTACCGCGCCTTCGAGGAGATGGGCGCGAAGGAGTACCATGATCTCAAGAGGGACTATAACCATGTCGATGCGGCGAACATGTGGTTCGTGAAGAACCCCGAGTGGTTTGACGTGGCAGTGACTGAGAACCTCTTCGGCGACATCATCACCGACCTCGGAGCCATGATCCAGGGAGGCCTCGGCGTGGCGGCAGGCGGAAACATCAATCCCGAGGGAGTTTCCATGTTCGAGCCCATGGGAGGCAGCGCTCCCAAGTATGCAGGCAAGAACGTGATCAACCCCATGGCAGCCATCGGAGCAGCAATGATGATGCTCGACACCCTGGGAGAGTCGGATGCTTCACAGGCGATCGAGGCCTCAATGATTGCGGCGATGAAGAAGATGAAGAGCCAGGCAGCAGGCCACATGGGCTTCTCCACCACAGAGGTGGGAGACATGGTGGCAGCAGGGATCTGATAATAGCGGTAATAGGGCAGGAAGGAAACAGAAATAACCCCCTGTACCCCCTTTTCCAAGGGGGAATAGTAATAAAGAAGGAAATGAAAATGATGAGAGTTGGGTTTATAGGCTGGCGCGGTATGGTGGGCTCTGTGCTCATGGGCCGCATGAGGGAAGAGATGGATTTCGATCTCATTGATCCGGTGTTTTTCACAACCTCCAACGTGGGAGGCAAGGCCCCTGAGGTCGGCAAGGATGTCCCGGCCCTCAAGGACGCAAAGGATGTCAATGAGCTGAAGGCAATGGATCTGATCGTTACCTGCCAGGGCGGCGACTACACCAGTGATGTCTACCCGAAGCTGAGGGCAGCGGGATGGCAGGGATACTGGATAGACGCGGCATCCTCCCTGAGGATGGACAGGGACTCCATCATCATCCTCGATCCGGTGAACCTCGGCGTTATAAAGGACGGTCTCTCCAGGGGGATCAAAAACTACGTCGGCGGCAACTGTACTGTTTCCCTCATGCTCATGGCTTTGGGAGGCCTCTATGAGAGGGGGCTCGTGGAATGGATGAGCGCCATGACTTACCAGGCAGCCTCAGGCGCAGGAGCCAACAACATGCGTGAGCTCCTCAGGCAGATGGGCTCCATCCACAGCTCGGTGAAGGATCTGCTGGAAGACCCTGCCGGTGCGATCCTTGAGATCGACCGCGCCGTGGCCGCACACATCCGTTCCGAGGCATACCCCAAGGAGTTCTTCGGTGCGCCCTTGGCCGGCTCTCTCATCCCCTGGATAGACAAACAGCTGGAGAACGGCCAGAGCAAAGAGGAGTGGAAGGGGCAGGCTGAGACGAACAAGATCCTCGGACGCGAGGAGAACCCCATCCCCATAGACGGTCTCTGCGTGCGTGTGGGAGCCATGCGCTGCCACAGCCAGGCCCTCACCATAAAGCTCACAAAGGACATTCCCCTTGACGAGATCAACGGGATGATAGCAGGCCACAACCAGTGGGTGAAGGTGGTGCCCAACGACCGGGAGATCACCATGCGCGAGCTCACCCCCGCTGCTGTGACAGGCACTCTGACCGTGCCGGTGGGCCGTCTGCGTAAGATGAACATGGGACCCCGGTTCCTTACCGCCTTCACCTGCGGAGACCAGCTCCTCTGGGGCGCAGCAGAGCCGCTGAGGCGTATGCTCCGCATCTTGGTGGAGAATTAATGGCAGGCGTTGCGCTGAAAAAGAAGGACTCCTACATCGTTGCTGTTGTCGGCGCTACCGGCGCTGTAGGAAACGAGATGATAGACCTCCTGGAGGAGCGGGAGTTTCCCGTAGGGGGGCTTCGGCTCTTCGCCTCCGAGAGGTCTGAGGGAGAGAGCCTTACCTTTGAAGGGAGCGATATCTTCGTAGAGACCCTCAGCGAAGACTCCTTCAGGGGGGTTGATATCGCCCTCTTCTCGGCAGGCAGCGAGAGGTCAAAGCAATGGGCTCCGGTTGCCCTGAAATCAGGCTGCGTTGTGATAGATAACTCCAGCCAGTGGAGGACGAACTCCGAGGTGCCCCTGGTGGTCCCCGAGGTGAATCCCCAGGACCTGAAATGGCACAAGGGGCTCATCGCAAACCCCAACTGCTCCACCATCCAGCTGGTGATGGCCCTGAAGCCGATCCATGATGCTGCCAGGATAAAGAGGATTGTTGTCACCACCTTCCAGGCTGTCTCAGGCACAGGGAAGAAGGCGATGGATGAGCTCTTCCAGCAGACCGTGGACCTCCTCAACTTCAGGGAGGTCGGACGCGAGGTCTACCCTCACCAGATCGCCTTCAATCTGATCCCCCATATTGACAGCTTCCTCGAAAACGGGTATACAAAAGAGGAGATGAAACTGGTGAACGAGACCAGGAAGATCATGGGCGACAGCTCGATCATGGTCACCGCCACCACTGTCCGAGTTCCTGTTTTCAGGAGTCATGCAGAGTCGGTGAACATCGAGATGGTGAAGAAGATATCGGCCATAGAGGTGAGGGAGCTCCTTTCCCGTGCGCCCGGCATCACGGTCTTCGATGCGCCTGAGAAGAATGTCTATCCCCTTCCCCTTGATGTGGCAGGCAAGGACGACGTCTATGTGGGAAGGATCAGGGATGACGAGTCCATAGAAACGGGAATCAATATGTGGGTAGTAGCGGACAACCTCAGGAAGGGCGCTGCCCTCAATGCGGTCCAGATTGCCGAAGAGCTGGTAAGGACGGCTCTGTAACCGCTGCTCCCAGACCTTTTTCCCTTGTCGCTGCATCGGCGGGCAGTCCCGCATTATGCAGCGATAAGGCATTTTTTCAATATCCAAAAAACCGGAGGTGTTGTATGTCAAACAGCAGGGATTATTTATTTACCTCTGAGTCTGTGACAGAGGGGCATCCTGATAAGATAGCGGATCAGATATCCGATGCGATTCTTGACGCCATACTGGCCCAGGACCCGAGGGCGAGGGTGGCCTGTGAGTGCATAGTGACAACAGGCATGGCCTTCATAGCAGGCGAGATCACCACAAGCTGCTATGTGCAGATTCCCGACATCGTGCGGGAGACCATAAAGGAGATCGGCTACACCAGGGCGAAGTACGGCTTTGACTATGAGACCTGCGCGGTCATCACCTCCATCCATGAGCAGTCTGCCGACATTTCCATGGGCGTTGATGTGGGAGGAGCGGGAGACCAGGGCCTGATGTTCGGCTTTGCCTGCGACGAGACACCTGAGCTCATGCCCATGACCATCACCCTGGCCCACAAGCTCACGAGGAAGCTCACCGAGGTGAGGAAGCAGGACATCCTGCCCTATCTCAGGCCTGACGGCAAGTCCCAGGTCTCCATCGAGTACCGTGACGGCAAGCCCTACAAGGTCCGGACCGTGGTCATCTCCACCCAGCACAGCCCTGACGTCACCCTTAAGGAGCTGCGGGAGGACATCATCGAGAAGGTGATCAAGCCGGTGATCCCTGCTGAACTTCTTGATGAGGACGAGGTGGTTTATCATATCAACCCTACCGGAAGGTTCGTGGTGGGCGGCCCCATGGGAGACACCGGACTCACGGGAAGGAAGATCATTGTCGACACCTACGGCGGCGTGGGGAGCCACGGCGGCGGATGCTTCTCCGGCAAGGATCCCTCAAAGGTGGACAGGTCTGCCTCTTACATGGCCAGGTACATTGCAAAGAACATCGTTGCAGCAGGGATCGCCACCAGGTGCGAGATCCAGCTCGCCTACGCCATCGGCGTGCCCGAGCCTGTCTCCGTTTTTGTTGATACCTTCGGCACAGGCAAGATATCCGGCAATGAGATAGCAGACCTGATCGTCAAGAACTTCGACATGACACCCAAGGGGATCATCGATACCCTTGACCTCAGGAGACCGATCTACAAAAAGACGGCAGCCTACGGCCACTTCGGCAGGGATGAGGAAGGCTTCAGCTGGGAGAAGACCGATAAGGCCGGGATCCTGAAGAAGCAGGCAGGGCTGTAGGTCATGATAAAACACGACGTCAAAG
>JBAZFD010000024.1:3120-13090 GCA_041653575.1 Thermodesulfovibrionales bacterium | reverse complement strand
GGGAGGCATGAGAGGGTCCATGTCTACACATTGCACAGATCTGTAATGGCTGAAGACTCAACATGCAGGGAGACAGAAACACCATGGACAAAATGTCGCACTTCTATTTGCAAATCAGTAAGTTTCGAATGCATCCATAGACGTTGGGTAGGAGGTGAAGGTTCCCAGGCCATGCTGGCGGCAGAGTTGCCCCTGAACAATTCTCCAGAGGGAGCTCCTCTGCCAGAGGTGGCAGGTTTGTTCAGGAACGGGTGGCGGGATTAAAGCGGAACAGGCGGCAGATTTAGCGGAATACGCAATGACAGGGTATCCTGTCGTGTTGGTAAAGCCTTTGGGGTATGCCTCCTCTCTTCCGCCCTTACGACAAGGTTTATCTCTCTCAATTTCCTGTGGTAATATTTTAACCACCTCCTTGTTCTACAGGAAGGCACAACACTGATCTCTCCAAAGGAGAAAACCATGGATATAAAGCAGTTCGTCCTCCAGAAGGCAGAGGAGGCAAAAAAAGGCGCCAGGAGCCTTGCCAGTGCATCATCAGCAAGGAAAAACGCGGTCCTCCTGAAGATGGCCGATGAGCTGGAGAAGAGGGCTGAAGAGCTCATCGCCGAGAACAAAAAGGACATAGAGTACGCCCAGGGCAAAGGGCTCTCCTCAGCCCTCATAGACAGGCTCACCCTGACGGAAAAGAGGGTGAGTGAGATGGCCGCAGGTCTCAGGGAGGTCTCCCAGCTCCCCGATCCCGTGGGTGAGGTCCTGAGGATGTGGCAGAGACCCAACGGCATGACCGTGGGGAAGATGCGGGTCCCCATCGGGGTGATCGGGATCATCTACGAGTCCAGGCCCAATGTGACGGCAGACGCCACCAGCCTCTGCCTGAAGGCAGGCAACGCGGTCATCCTCAGGGGCGGGTCTGAGGCGATTCATTCAAACAGGGCGATTGTGCAGATCCTCCGTGACGCAGCCCGGTCCGAGGGGTTCCATGAGGGGATCATTACCTTCATCGACATCCCCGAAAGAGAGGCTGTCATGGAAATGCTCAAGCTGGAGGGGATCATAGACCTCATCATCCCCCGTGGCGGAGAGGGTCTCATCAGGGCGGTGACGGAGAACTCCAGGATACCGGTGCTCAAGCACTATAAAGGCATCTGCCATACCTTTGTCGACAGGGACGCCGACCTGTCCATGGCAGAGGATATCTGCCTCAACGCCAAAACACAGAGGCCAGGCACCTGCAACTCCATGGAGACCATGCTCGTGGACGAGGCGATTGCACAGGAGTTCCTCCCCTCAGCCCTGAAGAGGTTCCAGGATGCCGGGGTTGAACTGAGGGGATGCCCTGCCACCAGGGCCATCTATCCCGGGATCAGAGAGGCGAAGGAGGAGGACTTCAACAACGAATACCTCGATCTCGTCATGAACGTGAAGGTTGTAAAGGATATGGACGAGGCCATGGACCACATAGCCCGGTACAGCTCCGCCCATTCCGACGCCATCGTCACCAGGGATTATGCCAAGGCCATGAGGTTCATCAGGGAGGTGGATTCATCGGCAGTCCTTGTCAACGCCTCCACCCGCCTGAACGACGGGTACCAGTTCGGTCTCGGCGCAGAGATAGGGATATCAACGGACAAGATCCATGCCCGGGGACCCATGGGACTGGAAGAGCTGACATGCACAAAGTTCATCGTCCTGGGCAGCGGGCAACTGAGGGTCTGACCCGCCGGTGAAAACTGGCATCTTCGGGGGGACCTTCAACCCCATACACTACGGCCACCTGAGGACCGCCGAAGAGCTCCGGTACCGTCTCGGACTGGACAGGATCATCTTCATCCCAGCAGGCACACCTCCCCTGAAAAGGGCCGAGCTCGTCCCTGCTGCCCACAGGCTTGCCATGACCTGCCTTGCGGTGGAGAAAAACAGCGGTTTTCTTGTCTCGGCGATAGAGATAAACAGAGAGGAATGCTCCTATACGGTCAACACCATCAGGGAGCTCAGGGCGCTCTACCCCGAAGACGAGCTCCTTCTCATCCTGGGGATTGACGCCTTCCTTGATATCCCCCTCTGGTGGCAGCCCGATGAGCTGCTGGCAATGGTTGACTTCGCCGTAGTCACACGCCCCGGCTTTGATATCGCTGAAATCCTGAAGTCACCGTATATACAACAAAAGGGGCAAGGGGCAAGGGGCAAGGGGCAAGAGAACATTTCCGAACCCTGGACCCTCAAAGGAGGGAGAAGGCTCTTCACTGTGCCTGTTACCCCTCTTGGGATCTCATCCACTGCAATCAGGGCGCTTATCAGGGAGGGGAAGAGCATCAGGTATCTCCTGCCCGAGGCTGTGGCAGAGTACATCGCCGGCCATGGCCTCTATCGGCAGGCAATCACAAAGAGCCGTCTGATCCTGTAAAAACAGCCTTGCATCCTCTATCCCTCATCCTGTATCCTGTATCATTATGGTCTCCCTTGAGGCAATTATGAGCAACATTGATGAGGCAATCCTTCTCTTCGACAGGACAGGAAGGCTCATCTATATAAACAAGGCAGGAGAAGAATTCCTGGGCAAGGGGCAGAAAGAACTGAACGGCAAACCTGCCGAGGATGTCTTTCCCCAGATAAAGGATATGGGAATGCTGATAAGGAAGACCATAGAAGAGGGAAGGCTCTTCAACTGCCGGGAGATGGGCTTTGATAAAGGAAGGGCAGGCAATGTGGACATTCACATATCCCCTCTCTATTCCGATGAAGAGGTCTCACCCTGGGGTATCGGCGGCGCCATCCTCTGCCTGAGAGAAAACATCTCCATCACCGACAGGGAGGATTACCCCTTTGACTCCCTCCTTTACCTGCTGGGCTCCATCTCACATGAAATCAAAAACCCCCTGAGCGGCATAAAAGGCGCTGCCCAGCTGCTCAAGGAAAAGGTCTCGCAGGGCCGCGACCCTGAGGCGATGGAGTGTGTCGGCCTCATCCTGAAGGAATCAGACAGGCTGAACGCAGTCCTCCACAGCTATCTCACCATGACCAGGAGACCGGTCTTTCATCAGCTCAATGTCCATGAGGTGATCGAGCACTCTGTAAGGGTTATGGCTGCCGCCATGGAGGACAGGGGAATCAGGGTGCACAAGACCTATGATCCCAGCCTCCCCAATATATCAGGTGATGAGGGAAAGCTGCTCCAGGTCTTCATAAACCTTATGAAAAACGCCATAGAGGCGATGGCCCAGGGAGAAAGGAGGGATCTCACCCTCTCCACAAGGCCCTCCAATGAGTACATGGTCATTTATGAGGCCAGGGATGCAGGCAGGAAATACGCCGGGAAGAAAAAACAGCGTTGGGCTGTCATTGATATACAGGATACCGGAGACGGCATACCGAGGGACGAGCTGAACAGGATATTCCTCCCCTTCTATACGAGGAAGGAGGGGGGCAGCGGCCTTGGCCTGGCGCTGTCGAAAAAAATCGTAAAAGACCATGGGGGGATCATCAAGGTGAGAAGCAAGGCGGGCCTCGGCACAACATTCAGCATTTACCTTCCCCTTTCAGTCACATCAAGCAACTGAGCCTTCCGGTCAGATCTTCAGGTTGTGCCAATTCCCCCTTAGAAAAGGGGGGCAGGGGGTTGTAGGGATGGAAGAAAAAAACAACCCCCTTTGTCCCCCTTTTTTAAGGGGGAATAAAAGCAAAAGCCCTAGGGGAAAGAGAGGGAGAAAAGGAATTTTGTGAACAAGAGGATTCTGGTAATAGACGACGATGAAAGCGTAATATGGGTCATTAAAAAGGCCCTGGAACCGCTCGGGTTTGATGTGGAGGCGAAAAGGACGATCAGCTCAGGCATTGCAGCTGCCGAGGGGTTCAAGCTGGTCCTCCTGGACCTCGTGCTCCCCGACGGTAACGGGATAGACGGGATGAGGGAGATAAACGCCCTGAACCCCGATGCCCTTGTCATCATCGTCACCGCCCACGGCAGGATGGAGAGCGCCATAGAAGCCATGAGGGAAGGGGCTTACGATTATATGGAAAAGCCCTTCGATATCGATGAGCTGAAGATCATCGTCGAGAAGGCCTTCAGGGATATAGCCATGCGGGAAGAGCTCCAGAAGCTGCGGAAGGAGATAGAAGACCTGCCCCCTTTCCCGATAGTCGGCAAATCAAAGGGCATGATGAAGGTCTTCAAGGAGATCGGGAGGGTGGCGCCCCGTGACGTGACAATCCTCATCTCAGGGGAAAGCGGCACAGGAAAGGAGCTTGTGGCCAGGGCGGTCCACAACAACAGCCCCCGGAGGTTCGCCCCCTTCATTGCCATCAATGCTGCCTCAATCCCCAAGGATCTCCTGGAGGCGGAGCTCTTCGGCTGGGAAAAAGGGGCCTTCACCGGCGCAGTAGAAAGAACAGCAGGAAAGATCAAGGCTGCTGACGGCGGCACCCTCTTCCTTGACGAGATATCGGAGCTTGACATAGACCTCCAGGCAAAACTCCTCAGGTTCCTCCAGGAGCAGGAGTACAGCCCCCTGGGGAGCAACAAGGTAATCAAGGCTGATGTGAGGATCATCGGCGCCTCGAACAAAGACCTCAAGTCCTGCCTCAAAGAGGGCACATTCAGGGAAGACCTCTACTACCGGTTCAATGTGATAGAGATCAAGCTTCCGCCCCTGAGGGAGAGGCGGGAGGACATCCCCGTTCTGGCGCACCACTTCCTCCAGGAGTCTGTAAAGGCCTTCAATCTCGCACCGAAGGAGCTCTCCGGCGAGGCCGAGCAGTCCATTGTGGGATACGACTGGCCGGGGAATGTGAGGGAGCTGGAAAACACCATAAAGAGGGCATCCATACTCTCAAAGGGAAGCATCCTTGAGACACGGGACCTCTTCCCCAATGACTACGATTCCTATTCAGTCAAGGAGTTCCTGGAAAACAAGCTCAGCGGATTCATTGAGAAGATGGCAAGGATGGAGAACTCAGACCTTTACAAGACCGTGATCTCCGAGGTGGAGAAGGCGCTCCTCAGCATCGTTCTCAAGGAAACCAACGGCAACCAGCTCAGGGCCTCAAGGCTCCTGGGGATCAACAGGAACACCCTCAACAAAAAGATCAAGGACTACAAGCTCCTGTAAGAGGAGTTCGCAGGGCAGACATTCGCCCTGGAATCCGCTTTTCCGCCCCCTGTTTGCTTTTCATCCCGCCGGTATGGTATAAAAAGCAGTTGCAAAGCTATGAACTTTTCATGTTATGCAGGAAATTCATAGCCTCCATGCTCTTCCCTGGGGAAGGGCTTTAAATCCACATGGAGGTGTTTGATGAACATCTACGAAAACGTCGTAATCCTCAACCCTTCCCTCAATGAAGAAGAGGTGAAGGCAGCCGTTGAAAAGATCAGCTCCCTGGTCACAAACAACGGCGGAGAGGTCCTCAAGGTCGATCATTGGGGAAAGAGAAGACTCGCCTACGAGCTGAACAAGCAGAAGCTGGGAATTTACATCCTTTTCCTCTTCAAGGCCCCCTCGGGCACTGTCAGGGAAATGGAGAACTACTTCAAGGTCTATGATCCCATTATCAAATTCATGGTCATCAAGCTCGAAAAGAAACAGCTTGAGGCCCTTGCGCCGGAAAAGGCAGAGACTGAGGCAAAGGCTGAGGCCTGATGTTTAACAGGATCATTCTTATAGGGAACCTCACAAAAGACCCTGATGTCCGGTATACCCCCAGCGGGACACCGGTCACCACCCTGAGGCTCGCCGTCACATCCAAGTACAGACAGGGAGATGAGATGAAGGACGATACGCTTTTCATCGATGCCGTTGTCTTCGGGAAACAGGCTGAAACATGCGGCCAGTACCTGAGCAAGGGGAACCCCGTGCTGGTGGAAGGAAGGCTCAAAGAGCGGAAATGGGAGTCTGAGGGGACCCAGAAGAGCAGGTTCGAGGTGGTAGTCAACAGCGTGAGATTCCTTCCCAAAAGAGAAGCAGCCCCGTCAGCGGGCTCAGGACACTCACGGTCATCCGCTTCGGATGACTTCCCGCCTCCTGATGAAATAACAGATTTGGAACCATTTTAGGAGTAGGATACAATGATAAAAAAGAGACCAGATTCAATGCAGCCGAGGAGATTCCAGAGAAGGAAGTTTTGCAGGTTCTGTGCAGACAAGGTGGCTTTCATTGACTATAAAGACATCAAGACCCTGAGGGGCCACATGACTGAAAGAGGGAAGATCCTCTCCAGGAAGGTGACAGGCACATGCTCCGAGCACCAGAGGGAGCTGACCACTGCCATCAAGAGGGCCAGGACAATCGCCCTCATCCCCTACATGGAAAGGTAAATGAGGATACCGAAGAGCTGGGTGCCATCCCTGGCACGGAGGATAGTTCAGACTCTCATAGACAAAGAGCTCATCGAACCCTCCTCCTCGGTAAACCTGATCATCGAGGAGACGGAAAGACTCCTGATGGAGGAACTGATGGTGGAGGACAGGCTCAACGATGAGGTCCGCCAGATGCTGAAGAAGTACGAGGCGGAGATCGAGAGGGGAAGACTTGACTACCGGAAACTCTTTGACATAACAAAACAGAAACTGGTCAGGGAGAGGAACATCGTTTTATGAGACTATCGGACGATAAGGTTTCCCAGCTCACTCATGCAGTCCTGAAAGGACTCATGGACAAAGACATGATCACCCTCAAGGAAGACGCGAGTCTTCTGAGAAGGGAGATCAAAAGAACAATCCTCAGCGAGCTCAAGGCAGGAGATGACCTGGATGAAGTGGTGAAAAAGAAGCTCCAGTCATTCTCCAAAAAGCTCGTGGAAGGCAGTCCTGAATGGGATATTCTCTACAGGAAGATCTTTGAGGAAGAGGAAAACAGGAGGGGGAGGAGGTAACTCCCCCTCTTTCTTTTTTATGTTTTTTTTCCCCGCAGCCTCGGAAGAGGAGATAAAGAGAGAGAAGCAGAAAGCGCGCGAGCTCAGGAAGAGCTCGTGGTGGCACCGGAAATGCGCCGAAGGCCGCTGTTACTACTGCAACGCCGGGATCCCGCCCAAAGAGCTCACCATGGACCACATCGTCCCCCTTGTGAGGGGAGGAAAATCGGTAAAAGCGAACATCGTTACCGCCTGCAAGGACTGCAACAACAAGAAAAAATACATGCTCCCCATCGAGTGGGCGGAGTACCTCGCAAAGCTCTCGGACTGAAGCCTTTCTTCCGCCTGCCGGACTTTTTCAGTCATTTCCACTTTCCCTTGCTTTTCAGATCACCCTAAGGCTATAATTTTTGCTTATATAATTATTAAAAAATAAATATTGAGCTGAAAGACTCCCTAATCACATTGACCGGAAAGCTTCTCAGCCTATAAATACAGCAAACCAACTTGACAGCTTCGGGCTCTCCCGCTTTTTGCGGAAAGGATACAGATAAAAACAGGCTTTACAAGGAGATTGCGTAATGGGTTTAGGTAATGTTTCATCAGGCAAGGACCTGCCGAATGATTTCAATGTCATCATCGAAATATCTATGCACTCTGATCCCATCAAATACGAAGTCGATAAAGAGAGCGGCGCTATCTTTGTCGACCGCTTCATGTCCACGGCCATGCACTATCCCTGCAACTACGGGTACATCCCCCACACCATCGCAGGAGATGGAGACCCTGTTGATGTCCTGGTGGTAAGTCCCTTTGCCCTGCCTCCCGGCACGGTTGTGCGCTGCCGGCCAATCGGGATGCTCAGCATGACAGACGAAGCAGGAGAAGACGCAAAACTGCTCGCCGTGCCGGTGGACAAACTCACTCCCATCTACCGCAATATCCAGTCACCCCGCGACCTGCCGCAGATCACTCTCGACCAGATCACACACTTCTTCGAACACTACAAGGACCTGGAGCCCGGCAAGTTCGTCAAGGTGAAGGGCTGGGTCAATGATGAGGAGGCAAAGAAGGAGATCATGGCCGGGGTTGACCGCTTCAACGAAGCCCAGGAAAAACCGGCCTTCTGAAACTGATAAAACTTATAACAGGGCCTGATTGGAAAGGAAAGAGGCGGAATAAAAATCCGGGGCAGTATTTGAACATCCGGATAGAGAGATACCGATTCTTCAATCTGCCCCTTGCTTACCTTCTGCCTGAGCCGCCGGACCGGCGCCCTCAGAGGTCTCACAGGTCGCGGCGGCGTCCTGCCTTGCAGTCCGGCTGGGAGCACTCCCAGAGCCCGAGGAGAAGACCGCCCAGGATCAAAACAAAAGCAATGATCTGTTCCACAACAACCTCCTTTTGGTCAGGTGTAGTCATAGTATTACATGGGGATAGCTTAAGTCCTGATTAACGGCAGTCTGTTGCTTCACCGGACCGATTTCTTCCATCAGCCCGCTGAAGGCCGCTTTCTTTCATAAAACCTTCACAGACGATTCATATCCCTGTCACCATCGGACGGTATGCTATCTCCATCCTCCTTCCTGGAGGAGCCACGCAGAGCGTGGGAGAACACAGTCGGGAGGTTTTCTATGAACAACTTTTTCCGAAGCCTTATTGTCTCTGTCACAGCAGCAATCATGCTCTCCGTCTCCCTCACACCAGCCATAGCCGTTGAGGCAAAGCTGGACCTGTCCCTTGGCGATCTCATTGGTATGCACAGCAGGGCAAAGAACATCATCTTCATGGTCCCCGACGGGATGGGCCTTGCCGATGTCACAGCAGCCCGCATCCGCAAAAACGGGATAGCAGGCTCCCCCCTCAATATGGAGACCCTCGATGAGATCGGATACCAGAGGACCTATGCGGCCAACAACACCATTACAGACTCAGCTGCTGCCGCCTCTGCCTGGGCCTGCGGGGAGAAGTTCAACAACGGAGAGATCTGCTTTCACGCCGACGGCAAAGCCTCAAACCCCACCATTCTGGAGCTGGCAAAGGGCTGCGGCAAGGCAACAGGCCTTGTGGCAACATCCACCATCACCCACGCCACACCGGCTGTCTTCGGGGCACATGTGGTCTCCAGGGGCTGCGAGAAGGAGATCGCCAGGCAGTACATTGAGGTAACCATGCCTGAGGTGATCCTCGGCGGAGGCGTCTCAAAGTTCAGATCCTCCACACCTGACGCCTGCGGCGCATCAGGGGACTTCATTGCCGAGGCCATGGGGCTGGGCTACTCAGTGGCCTACACAAAGGATGAGATGAACGCCGCTGTTTCCAGCGGGAACAGAAAAATACTGGGGCTCTTCAACCAGAGCGGCCTCACCCCCGAGTATCTGAGGACAGCGGGAATCACAGAGCCCAGGCTCCCCGAAATGACAAAGGCTGCGCTGGAGATACTGGAAAAGGACAGGGACGGATTCTTCCTCATGGTTGAGGGCTCACAGATAGACTGGGCAAACCACGCCAACGACCTTGAGTACCAGATCGGCGAGACTCTTGCCTTTGACGAGGCAGTGAAAGCGGTAGAAGACTGGATCGATGAGAAGCCCATGAGAAAACAAAACACCCTCCTCATCATCGTCCCAGACCACGAGACTGGAGGCTTCTCAGTCAACGGTCCTGAGGACGGAGGGGAGCTTGGGCAGTTCTTTGCAGGATGGACATCTATGGGCCACACCGGCGTGGACACCATGATCTGGAGCCAGGGCCCCGGCAGCGAAAAATTAGGCAAAGCCCTCGACAACACGGACCTCTACCGGATCATGAAGAAAAGCCTGGAATAACAAGAAGGTTTTATGAAGGGTGGGGCCTTCCGGCCCCGCCCTTTTTATTTGGCTGAAGCAAAGGCCAGCAGCCCTGCCACCTGCTTTTCTATCTCTTCCTTAACAAGCGGATCCAGTGTCCGCAGCCAGTCTGAGGGGATAGCCTGAACACCGTAAAAGGTGCCTGCCAGCATACCGGCAATTGCCCCTGTGGTGTCCGCGTCTCCTCCTTGGTTGATCACCTCAACAAGGCAGGAGCGGAAGCTGTCGGTGCTGAAGTAGTAATGCAGCACTGTCTGGACCGTGTCCACCACATAGGC
>JBAZFD010000024.1:0-3110 GCA_041653575.1 Thermodesulfovibrionales bacterium | reverse complement strand
CGGGATAGGGATTGAACCTGAAGGTCCTGTGCCGGGAGATCAGGTCTTCTGACTCTTCCCGCGCTGCCTTGATGCCGCTGCCGAGCAGCAGTCTCTGGACCATACGGCCCAGGGCCAGAGTCGAACTGTCGGAGAGGGGGTGGTTGTGGGTGATGCGGGCCTGTTCAAGGGTCCATTGTTCATAGGCCTGGGGATCATGGAGAGTGGCCAGCGCCACCGGCAGGTTGCGCATGGCAGCGCCGTTTCCTGCATCACCGTCGTTGTAAGGGGTGGAGAGGCTGCCTTCAGTCATGTACCGGCGGATGCCCCGGCGGCAGGTGTTGCCCACATCAACAGGCTTTGTCTTCAGCCATTCGGCGAATTCATTGCAGACAGAAACAAGGTCCCAGCCTCCGGCCTTCAGGATGGCGCGACCGAGGTGAAGAGACATCTGTGTGTCGTCAGTCACCTGCCCTGGTCTGAGCCGCAGCCAGCCGCCTCCGGTCATGCGGTAATGAACGCCGTACTTCGCTGCGATCTCAGACCTGGTCATGAACTCCACCGTAGCGCCCAGGGCGTCTCCCACAGCGAGGCCCATATAGGCGCCCATGGCGCGGTCTTCGAGGCTGATAACTTTCCCCATCAGAAGTAGCTTACCTGCACCAGGTAATCCCCCCCGATGACCATGTACTCCGCCTCGCCCTGCAAAGGCGCTTGCGGGATCAGGCGGTTGAAGAAGAGGATCTTGGTCAGCGGGACTTCAGCCTCAATGATCGAGTCGCCGAACTGGCCTGCAAGATCGCGGTCGCTGCTGAAAGAGACCAGGCTGTTCATGCGGAGAATGACAGTGCGGTTATCGATCTTCCGGATTAACTGCTCCTCGTCAAAGCCGCAGATCCCCCGGTAGAGTGTCATATGCCTGAGACCCACAGCAAAGAAGCGGCCCAGGGACCACTGGCAGAACTCATAGAGCAGGTCAAGCTGGGTATAAATGGAGTTATTGTGGAAACGGCTCGACATCTTCTCTTCGATATAGGTCATCCAGGCAGGACCGAGAATTCGTTTAATCGGTTCTTTGTGGAAGGTGGGAAAGAGACCGAAACGGCTCTCCACCCATCCCTTGAGCACAGCGCCCTGGGGCCAGTTGGAATCGAAGCTCCATCCGCTAAGCAGCTTCAGGTAGCTCGAACGGAAGCGGCGGCGGTCGGCGGGCGTGTCCTTTTCCCGTTGCTCCTCATCAAGGCCGAAGACGGCCCCCATGTACCCCTGGAAAACCCCGACAGCCTCCTCATGCGTCTCCGCCTGATTGAGCATCTCGAAAAGACTCTGGTACATCTCCCGCACGCCTGCTATGCGCAGAGGCACAGGATGTTCGTTATAGGCGATACCGGCAAGCAGCCCCGTGGGGACTCCAACCAGATTGCTGCTGTGGCCTCTCTCTCGCTCCTCCGCTTCCAGCCTCGTCGCCTCTCTCATGAGTCCTCACCTGCCATGGCTGCTGCTAAGGCTTTTCATTTGTTGCCTGATGCCGTTATTCCCGCTTGCCGGGAATCCCTATTCAGCCTTGCCCCATTTGCTTCTCAGGAACTCTATCAGAGCAGGCAGGACGGAAACAGCAATGACCCCCATGATGACAAGGGTGAAGTTCTCTTTGACTATAGGAATGTTCCCGAAGAAGTAGCCTGCCAGCACAAAGAGCATGATCCATGATATCCCGCCGATGATGCTGAAGAGGAAAAACCTCCCGTAGTTCATCCGTCCAACCCCGGCCACAAAAGGGGCAAAGGTACGGACAATGGGCATGTACCTGGCGAGGATGACCGTCTTGCCTCCGTGCCTCTCGTAGAACCTGTGGGTCTTATCCAGGTACTCCCTTTTCAGGAAAAAAGATTTTTCCTTTCTGAAGATTCCCGGCCCCACATGGTATCCGATCCAGTAGTTCGTGTTATCACCGGCAACAGCGGCGAGGATCAGGCTCGGCAGCAGCCAGCCCACTTCAATCGGGGTGATTGCCGCAAGGGCTCCTGCGGTAAAGAGGAGGGAGTCACCGGGGAGAAAAGGGGTCACCACGAGCCCGGTCTCGCAGAAGATGATCAGAAAGAGAATCGCATAGGTCCAGACCCCGTACTGTCCGATGACTGTGGAGAGGTACTGATCGAGGTGAAGAATGACAGCAATGAGCTCCTTCAGAATTTCCATTACATCCCCCCTGGCATCCGTGCCTGTGTGATCGCATCGGCAACCCTTGCCACCCTCGCCATTTCCTTCAGATCATGGACCCTGACGATATTCGCTCCGTTGAATATGGCGATAGCCACAGCCGCAGCGGTGCCCTCGATCCTCTCCCCGGCGGGAAGGTCCCCGAGGATCTTCCCGATAAAGGCCTTTCTTGAGACACCCATGAGTATGGGCCTGCCCAGGGCAGTGAACTCCCTGAGGTTCCGGATGATCTCAAGGTTGTGAAGAAAGGTCTTTCCGAATCCGATGCCCGGATCAATGATAATTTTATCTGAGGCTATTCCTGCATCCTCTGCCATGCGGACAGATTCCCTGAGAGACGCCAACACCTCCGGGATCAGCGCCTCATACTGAGGATTCTGCTGCATCTCCTTAGGCCTTCCCCCGGTGTGCATGACACATAGGGGAACGGCATACCGGGCAACGACTCCTGCCATCTCTGGGTCAAACCTCAGGCCGCTTATGTCGTTCACCATAGCTGCGCCTGCCTCCAGCGCCCTCTCTGCCACGTCGGCCTTGTAGGTGTCTATGGAGATCGGAACAGGAATCTCCCCGGCAATCGCCTCAATAACAGGGATCGTCCTCCTGAGCTCCTCCTCGCTTGAAACAGGGTCAGAGCCGGGTCTCGTGGACTCACCACCGATGTCGAGGATGTCAGCCCCCTCCTCCACGAGCCTGTGGGCCTGCTCAACAGCCCTGGACTTGTCGAAAAAGAGACCGCCGTCGGAGAAGGAGTCTGGTGTCACATTGAGAACAGCCATAATCTGCGTTCTCTGTGCAAAATCGAGGGAATAGCGGGACCAGCTGAGTTTCATATCAAAAAGGAAGGGATGAAGTGGCGGACCACTCCATCCCTATGCGGCCCTTTCCCTTTCCAGGAGGTCGTCGATCTC
>JBAZFD010000023.1:11181-13374 GCA_041653575.1 Thermodesulfovibrionales bacterium | reverse complement strand
TTATGCTATCCTCTCGGCCATAGACGGCAACTATCTCAATGCCGCCTGGGCCATTATTGTGGCGAATATATTCGACGGACTCGACGGCTGGATCGCCCGGCTTACCAACACATCCAGCAGGTTCGGGGTGGAGCTCGACTCCCTCTCAGATCTTGTGGCCTTTGGTGTCGCCCCGGCTATCCTCATGTACAAGTGGGGACTTGCCCCCTTCGGGCGGCTCGGATGGGCCGCTGCCTTTCTTTTTATGGCCTGCGGCGCCCTGAGGCTGGCGCGGTTTAATATCCAGACAGGCGCTCCCGGATCAAAGGCCTTCAAGGGGATGCCCATACCCGGCGCAGCCACTGTCCTTTCATCCATTGTGATCTTTTACTATGAGTTCTGGACAGGCATCCCGGATAAGAATATCTTTTTCCCTGTTGTCACCATACTCCTGGGTCTCCTCATGGTGAGCACCCTCAGGTATCACGGCCTGAAGGAGCTGGACTTCAGGGAGAGGAAGCCCTTCGGTTTTCTGATTTTTTTCGTCCTCCTTCTTTTTGTCCTCTTCCTTCATCCCTCCACAGCCATATTCGTCTTTGCCATGGTCTATCTTGTCTGGGGTATAATTGAGAATATTTTCCTCCTCTTCAATCGTAGGGGTACTGCTAAGGCAGAGAAAGCCGGGAGCGGAGATAGAGCATGAGGATTATCAGGATATTCGACACCACCCTCAGGGACGGCGAACAGTCGCCTGGGGCTTCGATGAACGTGGACGAGAAGATCCAGGTGGCGCGTCAGCTGGTGAGGCTGGGCGTGGATATTATCGAGGCCGGATTTCCCATTGCCTCGCCGGGGGATTTTGAGGCTGTCCACAGGATCGCAACGGAGATAAAGGGATCAACCATTGCCGGTCTCTGCAGGGCGAGGTTCGAGGACATCGACAGGGCAGCCGAGGCTCTGAAACCGGCTGAATCAAAGAGGATACACACCTTCCTCGCCACCTCGGACATCCACCTGAAGCACAAGTTGAGGATGTCCCGCGAGCAGGTCCTTGAGGGGGCCGTGGCTGCGGTGAAGAGGGCGCGTCAGTACACAGACGACGTGGAGTTTTCAGCCGAGGATGCAACGCGCTCAGACTGGGATTTCCTCTGCAAGGTGACGGAAGAGGTGATAAAGGCAGGGGCAGGCACGGTGAATATCCCCGACACCGTGGGGTACACCGTTCCCCAGGAATACGGCGAGCTCATGGATTATCTCTTTGCCCATGTCCCCAATATAGACAAGGCGGTGATTTCAGTCCACTGCCACAATGACCTGGGCCTCGGGGTTGCCAACTCCCTCACTGCCATTCTCAAAGGCGCCGGACAGGTGGAATGCACCGTCAACGGCATAGGCGAGAGGGCAGGGAACGCTGCCATGGAGGAGGTCGTTATGGCCCTGAAGACGAGGCCGCAGTTCTATAACGCCGATACCAGGATCGTGACCCCGGAGATATACAAGACGAGCAGGCTCGTGACCAAGATCACCGGCATGGTGGTCCAGCCCAACAAGGCGATTGTGGGTGAAAACGCCTTTGCCCATGAGTCAGGGATACACCAGGACGGTTTCCTCAAGGAGAGGACCACCTACGAGATCATGAGCCCTGAGGATGTGGGTATCCCCCAGTCAAAGCTCGTCCTGGGCAAGCATTCAGGAAGACACGCATTCAAGGCTCGGCTCCAGGAGCTGGGGTACGACCTCAGCGATGGGGAGCTGAACAGCGCCTTTGATCGGTTCAAGCATCTCTCTGACCAGAAGAAGTATATTTTCGATGAGGATATAGAGACCCTCGTTTCCTCTGAGGTTGCAAGGACGCCTGAGACATACAGCCTCGTTGATCTCTCAGTCTCCAGCGGGGTGAACATCAGGCCCACAGCCACCCTCAGGCTCAGGGTGGATGATGAGACTGTCGAGAGGGTTGAGGTCGGAGACGGGCCGGTGGATGCGGTCTACAGGGCAATAGCCTTCATCACCCAGACAACGAGCCATCTCCTGAAGTTCGAGGTGAAGAGCATCACCGGCGGCACCGATGCCCTGGGGGAGGTCCTTGTATCCCTGGAAGAGGGCGGCAGGACCGTGAGAGGGCAGGGCGCCGACACGGACATCATCGTTGCAGCTGCAAAGGCCTATATCACCGCCCTCAACAAGCTCGCCATCAGGAAGCGTTAGTAAGCT
>JBAZFD010000023.1:0-11171 GCA_041653575.1 Thermodesulfovibrionales bacterium | reverse complement strand
GGTACACACCTCCATAGCCGGGGGGATTCATCTTTCCCTTGAGAGGGCGATGGCTCTGGGATGCAGCACGGTCCAGATCTTTTCTCACAGCCCCAGGTCCTGGGCGATCAGGGAGATCCCCGAGGCTGAGATCAGGGAGTTTAAAAGGCTGAGGAAGCTCTATAATATCGGTCCTGTCTATGTCCATGCCTCCTATCTCATCAACCTTTCATCAGAGACCCCCGGCACAGCGGAGAGCTCTGTTGCGATGGTGGCGCAGGAACTGGAGCTTGCAGAGCTCATCGGCGCTGAGTATGTGGTGCTCCACACAGGCAGGTCCGTGAGGGAGGAGGGAAGAAAGGTTGCTGCCCAGGCTCTCGGGAACGCGCTCGACCGTTTCAGGGGGGAAAGCAGGCTGCTCCTGGAGAACACCGCAGGCCAGAAAGGAGATATCTCCTCCCGCATGGAGGATCTGGCCGAGATTATGGCTATAGCCGACAGCCCGGTGATCGGCGGGGTCTGCATCGACACCTGCCATGCCTTCCAGGCCGGGTACGACCTCTCCCGGACTGAGGGGACGGAGGCGCTTATATCGGAGATTGAGCGGCATCTGGGAATCGAGCAGGTGAAACTCATCCACCTCAATGACTCCAAAGGCGGATACAACGCCCGGCTGGACAGGCACGAGCACATCGGCAAGGGCCGGATCGGCGAGGAAGGATTGGGGTTTTTCCTGAACCACCCGTTGCTCAGGGAGGTTCCCCTCATACTGGAGACGCCAAAGAAGACTGAGGAGGACGACCCCATGAACCTTGCGGCGGTGAAGAGGCTGATCGGCTGACGGAACTCTAAGGCTGTCATTCCCGCTTGTCGGGAATCCTTCTGAGAAACCCAAAAGGATGCCGGACAAGCCGGCATGACAGTTGTCCGTCTCCCCCTGAGGGTTGAGGGGAGTTTATGGATAAATAAAATGATCTTGTGGTAAAGTGGAAAAAATTAAAGAGAGGGGATTTGAGATGAGTGATGTGAAATACAAGGAATACAGTCCTGAGGAGGACAGGATTTACAACGAGGCCATGGCGAAGATCAGGCAGGCCCTCTCCAACGGGCTGTCCTTTGATGAGGCCTGTGCCGCGGCAGAGGTGAAGGATGAGGAGCTCAGGGCCTTCATCGTGGACGATGTCCTGAAGGTCATGATTGCAGAGATGCATTACCAGAAGGGGATTCTCCTGCAGGATGTGGCTGAACAGTTGAAGGTCCCTCTGAGGAGGATCAACAAGGCCCACAGCGAGATGCTTGAGGATGCCGGCATAACCGCTGCAAAGGAGTTTCTCAAGGAAAACCCCGGGGGGTTAGGCACCGCTTAATCCGCTGAGACACAGGAGGTATAAGGAATAATGTTTAACAAGATTTTTACCCTGGAAGAGATAAAGCAGGAGCCCTTTGTAATCGAGCACATCCGGTGGGACCTGGAGCCCAAGGACCTGATGGAGCCCAGGATTACCATGACTGATGAGGGTGTGCAGACCAGGGAGGCGATTAAGGGTTATATATTTTATATAGAGACCATGGACAAGGACCCCATCCTTTTCCTCATGAGGCATACCGCCGCTGATTTCGCCGAGACCCTGGCGCAGATCGACGAGATCCCCCTGGAGCTTCTGAAGGAGGCGGTCGAGGAGAACAAGGCGAAGGCCTACTTTGCCATGTATCCCATCAACAAAAAGGTGGAGGACTGGCTCAGGAAGGAACTGGGCATTTCAGAATAGAAGGGCCTTCAGCCCTTTTACCGTCCTTTCCGGGGAGGGATAGACCGGTATCCCTCCCTTTCCACCCTTCTGTAATCCTCTTCACTCAGGCTGATCCCTTTCCCTCCCCCTGTTCTTCCATGAGCGGTTCTTTCTGCTATACTAAAGGAATTGATTTAAGACGGGGATTTGCTCTCCCTGCGGATATGAGAAGGAGTCCTGATGGTTACCGATAAAAGGATTGGTGTTATAGCAGGCGGCAGGTCGGCAGAGAGGCCCGTCTCCCTGAGGAGCGGGCAGGCGGTATTAAATGCACTGCAAGGGAAGGGATACGATGCAGTTTTTATTGACGCCGATGCCGATCTCTGTCAGTCCCTGAAGGCAAATAATGTGGCTGTGGCCTTCCTGGCGCTCCACGGCGGAGAGGGTGAAAACGGCTCTGTCCAGGGGCTTCTTGAGGTAATGGGTATCCCCTATACCGGCTCCGGGGTCCTCGCTTCGGCTGTTGCCATGGACAAAGAGGCCTCAAAAAAAGTCTTCCTCTACCACGGCCTGACCGTGGCGCCCTTTGTTCTGGCTGAAAGAGGGCTCTCCCCTGAGGAGCTCATAGCCCAGGTTCCCTTTGGGATGCCCTGGGTGGTGAAGCCCGTGGCTGAAGGATCGAGCATCGGGGTGAACATCGTAAAGGATGCCGCAGCGCTCCGGCCTGCGCTGGATGAGGCTGCCCGGTACGGTGAGACCATCCTCGTTGAGAGGTTTATACCGGGAAAGGAGATCCAGATAGGGGTCCTTGAGGACAAGGCGCTGGGAGGGGTTGAGGTGCGGCCCTCAAAGGAGTTTTACAGCTACGAGGCGAAGTATACAGCAGGCCTTACCGACTACATCCTGCCGCCTGAGGTGGATGCTCCTGTCTATGAAATGCTCAGGGCAGAGGCAGTGAAGGCCCACAATGCACTGGGGTGCAAGGGGGCAACGCGGGTGGACTTCATCCTCGGCAATGACGACGGCAAGGCCTATATCCTTGAGGTGAACACCATCCCCGGCATGACGGAAACGAGCCTCCTTCCCAAGATAGCAGCCCTTTCAGGGATCTCCTTCCCTGAGCTGGTGGAGGAGATGCTCAGGATTGCGCTCCTGTAACCGCCTTTTCAAAGGGCAAGAGGGGCCTTGCTCCCTGATCTATGAGCAATAGAACCTCCAGGTCAGACAAGAAGAAGAGGGAAAAGAAGAAGGCCTCTCTCATTGTGACGATCCTTGTCATGGTCATTTTCCTTTCCCTCTGTTATGGCGCGTACCTGATGCTCATGAGGACGGTCAGGGTCAGTGAAATAACCTTCAGGGGGAACAAGTACACCAAGAGCAGGGATCTTGCCTCTCTCATCAGGGTGAGGAAGGGGGATGAGCTCCTTTCCATACCGGGCGGGGAGCTCTATGCGAGGCTCAAGACCTCCCCCTGGGTCAGCGATGCGGTGATACGGAAGAGGCTCACAGGCCTGACCGGGGGAAGGATAGAGGTCCTGGTGCATGAGGCTGTCCCTGTTGCTGTTCTCAGCAGGAATGGAAAGCCCTTCCTCATTGACGGCAAAGGGTCGGTCCTGGAGGAACTGCGGGAGGGGTCATTCCTCTTCCTGCCTGTTATCGAGGAGATCGACCCGGTGAGGGAGAAGGAGGCTTACAAAGAGGCGATTTCCTGCATCCAGGTCCTTCACAAAAGGAGGGTGCTGGCTTATAATGGGAATGTGGTTGTAACAGGGACGAGGCCTGAGGATATAGCCATCCACCTCGACAATATCACCGTGAAGATCGGCGCAGGAGACCTGGAAAAAAAGCTGGAGAGGCTCGCCTTTGTCCGGGAAGAGATACAGAAGAGAAACATGGCGGTGGAGTCAATCGATCTGAGGTTCAACGGCAGGATCATCGTCAAGCCCGTTGTACAGGAGCCTCAGCCCGTGGTTCAGGGGGCTGCCCTCCAGAAGCCTGAGCCTGCAAAAGAGGCGGCGAAGAAAAGGGAGGTCAGAAAACCGGCTGCCGGAAAGCCCGACGCGAAGAAGCCCGAGGCGAAAAAAGCGGAAACGAAAAAGGCAGAGCCGAAAAAAACAGAGTCGAAAAAAGCCGAGGCAGAGAAGGCAGACACAGAGATAAAGAAGGCAGTGGCGAAAATAGCAGCGGCCAAAAAGGCAGAAGCAAAGAAAGATCCGAAGAAACAGTCAAAAAAGGCTCAGAAGAAGCAGGTAAAAAAAGAGCCGGAAAAGAGGCAACAGCGCTGATGAGAAGGAGAAACAGACATTTCATTACAGGACTGGATGTAGGCACCACGAAGATTTGCGCCATTGTGGGAGAGATGGCTGATGACGGCATAAACATCCTCTCCGTGCTTTCCCACCCTTCTACAGGGCTGAAGAAAGGTGTGGTTATTGATATAGAGGCGACGGCCAACTCCATCAGGAAGGTGATCCAGGACACGGAGGACCAGACAGGCATTTCCCTCCGAGAGGTCTACGTGGGCATTGCCGGGAGCCATATCAAGAACTTCCAGAGCTTCGGAGCCATAGGGGTGAAGGGCAGGGAGGTGACGCCTGAAGATGTGGAGAGGGCGATTGACTCAGCCAAGGCGGTCTATGTCCCCCTCGACAGGGAGGTGCTCCATGTCATTCCCACTGACTTCGTTCTTGACGGTCAGGAAGGGATCAAGGACCCGGTAGGGATGTCGGGCGTGAGGCTCGAGGTGAAGGTCAATATCATCACCGGCGCTGTCACATCGGTGCAGAACCTCCTGAAATGCTGCGAGCGGGCCGGGCTTGAGGTCCTTGATATCGTGCTTCAGCCCCTGGCCTCGGCTGAGGCCACCCTCACTGCCGATGAACAGGACATGGGAATTGCCCTTGTGGACATCGGCGGCGGGACAACGGACATCGCCGTGTACCGCGAGGGCTGGCTCAGGCATACCGCTATCCTCGGTATAGGCGGACATCACTTCACCAATGACATATCAATAGGCCTGAGAGTCCCCCTGCATGAGGCGGAGCGGGTCAAGCGGATGCATGGTTCAGCCCTCCCCCCTGATCATCATGACAGGACAGAGGTTGAGGTGGTGGCCATAGACGGCCATGTGAGGGTGATACCCAAAAGCTATGTGGCAGAGATCATACAGCCCAGGGCAGAGGAGCTCCTCGATCTGGTGAAACAGGAGATCCAGTCCATCCACGGCAGCGGCGTGCCGGTGCTCGGGATGGTTGTCACCGGCGGGGCCTCTCTCCTTGCAGGATTCGACAGGGCGGCAGAGGCGATTCTTTCTATGCCGGTGAGGATAGGCTATCCGATCCAGGCCCACCAGGCCTTTTCTTCCAAGGGATCTGCCGTGAAGTTCCAGCGGTCCCATGGCATATATGGATTGAAGGGAGAGTTCAATGATCCCATGTACGCCACAGGTATAGGCCTGGTTCTCTACGGCGCAGGGGATGCTGAACCTGAAGAAAAAGAGATTTTTACGCCTGATCTCTGGACCAAGGTCATGGACACCATGTCCGACTGGTTCAAGCGGATAACAGGCGGAAGGAATGCGAATGAGCACAAGAGGGTCTGACAGCCCTGAAGGAGGGTATCCCATGTTTGATCTTGATGATATGGAAAGAGCTGTAGCGAAGATAAAGGTGATCGGTGTCGGAGGGGGAGGAGGCAACGCCATCAACAGCATGATCGCCGCCAATCTCTTCGGCGTGGAGTTCATTGCCGTGAACACCGACAACCAGCACCTGGATGTCTCCATGGCAGGCAGGAAGATCCAGATAGGCAAGGGTCTAACCAAGGGGCTCGGGGCAGGATCAAACCCTGCTGTGGGCAGGCAGGCTGCAATGGATGACAAAGAGACCCTCCAGGAATGTATCGAGGGTTCCGACATGGTCTTCATTACAGCGGGCATGGGAGGAGGCACCGGGACCGGCGCAGCACCGGTGATCGCGGGTATCGCCCGTGAGCTGGGTATTCTGACCGTCGGTGTTGTCACTAGGCCTTTTTATTATGAGGGAAGGAAAAGGGCACTCAATGCCGAGGAGGGCGTGAGGGAGCTGAAGAAGCATGTGGACACCCTGATCATCATCCCCAATGACAGGATACAGATGGTGGTGGAGAAAGGGACTCCCCTGCTGAAATCCTTTTCCATTGCCAATGATGTGCTGAGACAGGCGATCCAAGGCATCTCGGACCTCATCCTTGTCCCCGGCCTTATCAACCTCGACTTCGCTGATGTGAAGTCCATCATGGAGAACGCCGGCAAGGCGGTCATCGGTGTGGGCACAGGGACCGGAGAAAACGGCGCTTTTGAAGCGGCAAAGAAGGCGATATCCAATCCCCTCCTTGAGGAGTCATCTATTGAGGGAGCAAAGGGGATCCTCATCAACATCACCGGCGGGATGGACATCTCCCTCGATGCGGTGCAGGACGCCTCATCCCTTATCCATGATTCAGCCCATGACGAGGCGAACATCATCCTCGGCGCGGTCATCAACCCCGACATGAGCGATGAGGTGAGGGTGACGGTGATTGCCACAGGCCTTGAGGAAAAGGTGGAGAAGGCGGAGCTGCCACAGATAAAGAAATGGACGCCCAGAAAGGACCCCATCAGCCTCAAGGGGTCTGAGAGGATACTGGCAAAGACTATGGATTCCCAGAGGAGCAGTCTGAGGGATGAGGTTTCCCTCTCCTCCTTCCAGGCAGATACGGCTGCTGAGGCTGTCCCTGAGCCGATCCAGGAGCCGGTCATTCCCCATCTCCAGGATGAGCCTCTGGCCAAGCCGATGGAGGTCCCTGTGGGAATGAAGGAGGAACAGCCCGCTGCTCCCGATCCCGCGGCAGCAGGAGAGGATATATTTGACATCCCCACCTTCCTGAGAAAGAGGCTGGGAGACAGGGGACTATAGCAGCAGAGAGGGAAAAGAGCGGGTTGATGCTGGCAAAGCTTCTGACGGCATCAGCCCTCTCTTCTCTGTGTTATTGCGGCTCTTCCCCTTCTTCCTCTTCGAATGAGAGCTCTCCCGAGTGGTAGTCATAGCCGAAGAGCTCGGCGTACCTGCCCCAGTCTATCGCAGTTTCGAGCTGTTTCCAGGCCTCCTCCTTGGTGAAGTGGTTCTCCAGGATCTCAAGGAAGAACTCCTCCGACATCCTGTGCTTTGCCGTTGACGAGAGGACCTGTATGATCTGCTTGATGAGCTGGATGTTGCTGAGGGCCGTCTCCCTGAAGACCTCCTTTTTCTCCCGCGCATCGGCCTCTGAAAAATCCCTGCCCTTTGCGGTCACAAAGAAGTCTCCCTCCCTGATCTCGCCGAAGCCGAGGAAGACCGTTGCCTCGATGAGGGGGAAGATGTCGTCCACCTCCATGCTCAGCTCGGAGGAGAGGTCCGAGAGGTCTATCCTGTCTCCCTTGTCGTGGACCAGTTCGAGGAGCCCTGCTATTGCCCCGACCCTTGAGTGGGGGAGGAACTGGAACTTCCCCTGTTCCAGCAGGAGGGAGACCTCCTCTGAGGGCTTGGAGAGGATTGTGTAGATCCTGTCCACCATGTACTTGAACTCCTTTGAGTCCCTGCCCTTGGACTGGGGGATCTCAAGGCTGATGTCCGCCTTCACCCTGCCGGGGTTGTGGCTCAGGATGACCGCCCTCTCGGCCATGAAGACCGCCTCATCGATGTTGTGGGTCACGAAGATGATGGACCTGATGGGCATCTTCTTCTCCGTCCAGAGGGAGACCAGCTCGCCCCTCAGGTTGTCCGCCGTGAGCACGTCGAGGGCTGAGAAGGGCTCGTCCATGAAGAGGACCTCCGGTTCCATGACCAGCGCCCGCGCCAGCCCCACGCGCTGTCTCATCCCTCCCGAGAGCTCCCTGGGGTAGGCGTCCTCGAACCCCTCAAGCCCCACCAGCGCCAGCATCTGTTCGGACCTGTCCCTCGCCTCGCTGTCGGGGACCTTGTAGGCCTTCAGCCCCAGCATCACGTTCTCTATTATCGTGAGCCAGGGGAAGAGGGCGAAGCTCTGGAAGACCATGGCGAACCTCGGGCTCGCCTCCTTCAGCGGTTTGTTGCGGAAAAAGACCCCCCCGCGAGTCGGCTCCGAGAGGCCAGCCAGGATGCGCAGGAGCGACGACTTTCCCGCTCCGGAGGCCCCGAGGATTGCAATAAATTCACCCTCCCTGACCGAGAGGTTTATATCGTCAAGCACAGCGAGTTCCTTTGAGCCCCCCGAGGGATAGGCCTTTGTCAGATGCCGGGCCTCAAGAATCAGTTCCTTCATACGCTTTTCCTTTTACTCAAGCCTGTATTTCTCCTGGGCGAGGACAAAGAGCCTCTTCCAGAGAAGGCGGTTGATACTGACAACGATCAGGGCCATGCATAGGGTGCTCACCAGGAGGAGGCCGAAGTTCCCCGAGACCGTGGACTCGCTGATGAGACTGCCGAGCCCCGGCGTTGAGATCGTATTTCCTCCGAAGGTGACGTATTCAGAGACGATGCTCGCGTTCCACGCCCCCCCTGTTGCGGTGATAAGCCCGGTGATGAGGTAGGGGAATATACCGGGCAGGATGAGTATCTTCCATTTTCTCCAGCCCCTGAGCCCGTAAAGCCTGGCCACCTCCTTCAGGTCCTGGGGTATGGCAGAGGCCCCTGCGATGACATTGAAGAGTATGTACCACTGCGTGCCCAGGAGCATGAGAAAGACAGAGCCCACGGTCAGCCCGCCGCCGAGCTGGATGAGAAAGAGGAGGATCACCGGGAATACAGCGGTGGCAGGGACAGAGGCGATCACCTGGACAACCGGCAGGACCAGCCGTGAGGCCCTGGGGTTCAGGCCGATATAGACGCCTAATGGCACTGTCCAGAGGGAGGCGATGACAAGGGCAGCCGAGGTCCTCATCAGGGAGTAGAAGGCCGCCTCGATGACGCGGAGATAGTCCGCAGGACTGATCCCTCCAAAAAAGAGGACTCCCTTCATCAGTGCCCAGCCGAGGAAAATAAAGGAGGCAAGCGTCATGAGGACGGAGAAGGCCCTGCGGAGGGTTCCCTGCCGCTCCTTCTTCTTTACAGGCTCCTTCCCTGCGAGGGAGGCCTCTATCCTGTTTATCAGCCTGTCCCTGAAATGGACGATACTGTTTGCCAGCTCCGACTTCCTCAGCAAGGTGAGGACAAGGGATTCCCTCTCTTCCTCAGCCTGGACGGTATCGAACCGGAATTTCTGGGACCATGCGACAATGGGCCTCCAGAGGATCAGGTCGAGGAGGATGATGAGAAAGACCATGGTGCCTATGCCGTAGAGCACGGACCGGATGTCCCCCTGGTTCGCCGCTGTCTGGATGTAGGAGCCGAGGCCGGGGAGCCGGAAGTCCCTGTCCTTGAGCATGAACATCTCGCAGGCCATGAGGAAGAACCAGCCGCCTGCCACGGACATCATGCTGTTCCAGACAAGGCCGATGGCGCTGAAGGGGAGGTCGAGCTTGAGGAACTTCGTGAACCTGCTGTGCCGGTACATCTGCGTTACTTCAGTCAGCTCCCTGGGGAGGGTGTTGATGGAGTTGAAATAGCTGAAGGCCATGTTCCATACCTGTCCGGTGAAAATGAGGAGTATGGAGGCGAGCTCCACCCCGAGCCGCCTGCCCGGAAAGAGGGCGACCATCGCCAGGGTGACCCCCGGCAGGAAGGAGAGCACCGGGATTGACTGGAGGATGTCCAGTACAGGGACCATCACCCGCTCGTGGAGCCTGCTCCTGTTCGCCGTGTACCCGTACCATATGGCAAAGGCGAGGGAGAGGCAGTAGGCGAGGAAGATCCTCACCAGTGAGTTCACCGCGTAGAGGGGGATGTTCAGGGGATCGAGGCTGATCTGTACCCCAGGCTGCATTTCGTACCGCCACCCCGAGGCCACATAGACCACAAGGGAGAGGCCTGCTATGATGAACGCGAAAACCAGGATATCAATAAATTTGAACCGGACAGAGCTTGTCGGCATGGACTCGGGAATCTTCAGCATCACCTATTATACCGCGTCAGCTTAGTCGCTTATCCATTCCCATTGCCCTGAGGCCGTTTCTGAGGAGGCGGGTGTAGGTCCAGAGGGGAGCCCTCAGGCCCAGCCTGTAGCCGAGTTTCTGCAGGGGCCTGATGATGGGAAGGCCCAGTGAGGCGGAGCTCATGAAGTTCATGTGTTTCTCCATGGACTGCCCTACCTGGTGGCGCAGCCAGCCGAAGTCCAGATCAGGGGAGAGGTAAAAGACCGGCTCAAGCATCTCCGCAGGGGAGAGGGAAAGGATGCCCTGTTGCCGGGCTATGCTCTCTATCTCAGTGCCGGGATAGATGCGTATGCCCATGGCGAAGTAGGCCACGTCCTGGGGCCTGATGAATCTCTCCGCGAACCTCAGGGTTTCTTTCACCGTTTCCTCTGTCTCATTCGGGCCCCCGAGCATGAACATCCAGAAGCAGCGCAGGTCGTGTCTCCTGATGATCTCAGCCGCCCTGTGGACATGGCTGGAGGTAAACCCCTTGCCGAGGCCGTCGAGGACCCTGTCTGAGGCGCTTTCCAGCGTGATGCCGATACCTTTGAATCCGGCCTTTTCCATCACAGAAACAAGTGCGTCATCCAGGTAGAGGGGGCTGAGCTCCAGGCTCTGGAATGATGCCATGGGACGGGCTGCGGCGAGCTTCTCGCATACCTCAAAGCCGTGCTCGTAAGGACAGTTGAATACATTGTCCACGAATTCGATGGACCTGAACCCCCTGGCGGCAAGACCTGAGACTGCCTCAAGCACCTCGTCAGGGCTGCACAGCCGGTACCTGTCCCCTTCGATTTTGCGGTAGGTACAGTAAACACAGCTGAACCGGCAGCCGAGCTTTGTCTGGATGGGGATGGTGCTCTGTCTCGTGAGGTAGGCCCTGATGTTGATCCAGCGGCGGAAGTCGGGAGCCATGCAGGAGCATTCGGAGCTATGAAGGGCCGAGCTGTTCCTTGTATACTCCCCCTTTTCAATCCAGGCAACCCCAGGCACGTCCCTGATCTGCCCTCCTTCAGAGATGCGCTCTATGAGCAGGGGGAAGACAGTCTCCCCGCCCCCTGTCACTGCGCATGTTGCCCCTGTGTACCGGAGAAGCTCCTCGGGCATGACAGGCACAGCAGCCCCTCCCAGGACTATGGGCGCCTGGGTCATATCGCGGACCGTTTTCATGAGGAGCGGGAGGAGTTCCCTGATGAAGAAGGCCGGGTCCTGAATGTCGTTGTTGTCGATATTCCGCACGGAAAAGCCTACTACATCAGGCTTCAGCCGGGATATCTCCTTCCTGATGAGCTTGACCGGGTCTTTTTCAAACATCAGGTCGAGCAGGGTTACATCATGGCCTGCCTGCTGAGTTGCCTCAGCGACCATGCATGCGCCTATGGGTACAACCGGCACAGGGAACTGGTTCTGGTTTGTGC
>JBAZFD010000022.1:0-13484 GCA_041653575.1 Thermodesulfovibrionales bacterium | reverse complement strand
GGAGAGGGCCTCCTTGATAAAGACAGCGTCGGCGTCGAAAACGTCGCGGCCTTTCTTCACCGGTGTCTTTCCCAGTGGCTTGCAATATCCAACCCTGTACCCCTCCTCGGCGAGCCTCAGGCTGAGTCCGAGGGCGAGGAAGGTCTTGCCTGTATAGCTCCTGCTTGATACTATGAAAATCGGGATCATCTCTTTCCTCCTTCTGAAGTCCCTGGCCGCTCCAGGATTATCCTCGCGTCAAGGGCAAAGGCCCCCCTGGGCAGAACCATCAGGGGGTTTACGTCCAGTCCGTGTATTATTGGAAAGTCAGTCACCAGGGATGAGAGCTTCACGATGCCCTCGATGATCTCCTCGATATCGGCGGGCTTCTCTCCCCTTGCGCCCTTCAGGAGGGCCGATGACCTGATCTCGTTCACCATGGCCGAGGCCTCCCTGCGGGAGACCGGGGCGATTCTGAAGGAGACATCCTTCAGCACCTCCACATAGATGCCGCCGAGGCCGAACATGATCATATGGCCGAAGGTCCTGTCATAGGAAACGCCGAGGATCACCTCTTTTCCCCCTTTTATCATCTCATAGATCATGACGCCTTCGATGTAGGCCTCGGGCATGAGCCTCCGCACATTGGAGGTGATCTCCACAAAGGCGTCCTCTGCCGCGATCTCGGTGTTGATGTTCAGCTTTATGCCTCCCACGTCGGTCTTGTGGAGGATATCAGGCGATGAGATCTTCATGACCACGGGGAATTCCAGCCTTTCAGCAATGGCAGCCGCCTCTTTGGCAGAACGGGCAAGCCCCTTCTGCGGGAAGGTAAAGCCGTAGAGGGAAAGAAGCTCCATGGCCACATCCTCACCTGCCTCGTACCTGCCGGAATCAATGAGCCCCTGGATGATACGTCCGGCTGCATCCCTGTCCACCGCCTGCCTTATAGGCTCCTCCTGCTCCCGCTTCCGCCAGCCGGCATGATCGCAGAGCCTCTTGAAGGCCCTCACCGCATCCTCGGGATAGGAGAAGGAGGGGATAGCTGCCTCTTTCAGTCTCTCCACTGAACCCCTCACCCTCAGGTCGCCCATGAAGGAGGTAATGATCGGCTTGTCCGTCTTCGTTGCCGCATCCATGACGATCCCGGCGGTGTTCTCCACATCAGTCATCGCCTGGGGGGTAAGGATCACCAGCATCCCATCCACCTGGGGATCGTTCATGGCCCTGTCGATCACCACAGCGTACCGCTCAGATGTGGCGTCTCCGATGATGTCCACGGGGTTATAGAGGGAGGCGTTTCCTGGAAGGAGGGGCGCCATGGCGTTGATGGACTCTGCCGACAGTGGGTGCATCTTGAGCCCCAGCCTCTCGGCGGTGTCTGCTGCCAGGATTCCCGGCCCTCCCGCATTGGTGATAACAAGGAGCCTCTCCCCTGCCGGGAGCCTCCCCCCTGAGAAGGTGATTGCCGCGTCGAAGAGGTCCCGGACTCCCTCGGCCCTGATGATCCCTGTCTGGCTGAAGGCGGCGCGGAAAGCGGTCTCAGAGCCTGCCAGAGCGCCGGTGTGGGATGAGGCTGCCCTTGCGCCTGCCTCTGTGCCCCCTGACTTCAGGAGTATGATGGGCTTCTTCTTTGTGGCCCTTTGGGCAACCTCCATGAACCTCCTGCCGTCCACCACATCCTCGATGTACCCCAGAATGATGTCTGTATCAGGGTCTTCAATGAAGTATTCAATGAAATCTATCTCGCTGAGGTCTGCCTTGTTTCCCAGGCTGATGAACTTGGAAAACCCCAGCCTGTTCCCGATGGCCCAGTCCAGAATCGCCATGCCCAGTGCCCCTGACTGGGAGAAAAAGGCTATTCTCCCCGGCGGGAGCATCCCCGGCGCAAAGGTGGCGTTCATATTGTTAATAGTGTTGATAACTCCGATGCAGTTGGGCCCCACGATCCGGATGTTGTGCTCCCTCCCGATCGCTTTTATCTCCTCCTCCAGTTTCAGCCCCTCGGGCCCTGCCTCCTTGAATCCGGCGCTGACGATCACCGCAGCCCGCACCCCGGCTGCTGCGCAATCCCTGAGGGCATCGGGGACAAAAGGGGCAGGGATGGCGATCACCGCCAGATCTGTATCTCCTCCGGCATAGGAGACCTTGTGAAAGGCCTTCAGTCCCTGGACATCAGGGGATGAGGGGTTGATGGGATAGAGCTTACCTTGAAAATTGAATTTAATAAGGTTTTCCAGGATGGACGATCCCACCTTCCTGGGGTCCCTGGATGCGCCGATGACGGCTATGGCTTTGGGATTAAAAAGGGCGTTCAGCATAGATAAGTGTAGCCTGCTTCAGCCCGATCTTCAACCGGTTTATGCCGTCCAGAATTTTATATCAATCCCTGCCCCTGGCTTTATTCCCACACTCCCGGAGGGGGACACGCTATGATAGAATGTATTTGCAGGCATATAAAGCGCTTCGGAGCTCATCATGAGGACAGACAACGATAAACATTCGAAGAAGAAATTGAACAAGACATTCTATGGGGACCCCCTATGAGCGCTCAGAATATTCGTTGGATTCAGCGTTTCAATCATTTCGTCAAAGCCCTCTCCCAGCTGAGGGAGGCCGTGCAACTGGCGCAGCAGAGGCCGCTTTCGAAACTTGAAGAGCAGGGGTTGATCCAGGCCTTCGAGTTCACCCACGAGCTGGCCTGGAAGGCGCTCAAGGACTTTCTGACAGACCGGGGCGTTCAGAATCTGTACGGTTCCAAAGACGCAACCCGTGAAGCCTTCAGAACAAGCCTGATCGAAAAGGGCGAGACATGGATGGCGATGATCAACAGTCGCAATCTGACCTCCCATACCTACGACGAAGCCACAGCAGCTGAAATCGCCGCCGCTGTCCTCAATGACTACTTCCCTGAATTCGAGCTGCTCCGCATCAGACTGGAGAAGCTGAGACTGGAGGGAGAGGCATGAAATACGGGCTGCCTGACGACTCTGTCCACAAAATCTGCGCCGTCCTGAAACGATACCCTCAGGTGGAAAGGGCGATTCTGTACGGCTCGCGCGCCAAGGGGAATTATAAAAAAGGTTCTGATATTGATCTGACCCTGCGAGGCAGCGCGGACCTGACGCTGAATCTGCTGTACCGGATCCTCGATGATCTTGACGAACTGCTCCTGCCCTACACCATTGACCTGTCCATTTTTCAGAACATTGACGACCCCGACCTGATCGAACACATCCAGCGCGTGGGCGTCCTGTTTTACGATAAGGGCACAGCCGCTCCTACGCCCCCGCCTTGCAATATCGCTTATTTTTAAATGCGATTTTTTTATCGCCGATGGGCCTGATCATATCCGGGTGCAACGAGTCCTGTGGCCATTGCCGGGGATTATTGACAATGTATTCGGCAATCCGGCTGTAATCGGCCTCGCTGCGGATAATGTGTTCGTAATAATTCCTTTGCCTGACGGGTCTTCCCGGTGTTTGTCGCATGGCGTTGATTCCTTTGGTGACGCCCGATTTGAAACCGCGAATCATTGCGCCTATGGTATGTGACGGTGACCGTAAGGGCGTATGTTGTAGGGGCGTATGGCCATACGCCCCTACGGGATTATGCATCACAATGATCACGATCCCGTGAAAATGGTTGGGCATGATCACATATTCGCCCAGATGAATCTCCGATCTGATCTCAGAGGTCTTCAACCACTCATCCCGGACTATTGTGCCGCATTCATTTAAAATCATCTCGTCCCTGACAATTTCACCGAACAGACAATCCCTCCTGCTATGGGCACATATGGTGATGAAGTACGCGCCCTCCTGGGAATAATCATACCCCTTCAGCCGAAGGGACCTACGATGATGAGTCGCCGGATCGTAGCGGACGCCCTCTTTTTCCATCTGTCCACCCTTACGTCTCCCTAAACATCATCTTCAGCTCGTACACGCCCGCCTCGGCCCTCTTCTCCGTCACGAAGCCCGCCTTTTCGAAGAGGTGGAGCATGGGGAGGTTGTCCATGAGCACGTCGGCGACGAAGCCGTGGAGACCGCTCTTTTTTGCCAGGTAGATGAGGTACTCCATGAGCTCCATGCCCACTCCACGGTTCTGGTGGTCGTCCCTTACCACAAAGGCCACCTCTGCGGTGTGCCTCTCGGGATCAATGAAATACTGGCCCATGCCCACGATCTCCGTCTCCTGATCCTTTCCCTTCACCGCGAGGATCACCATCTCCCTGGTGTAGTCAATGGCGGTGAACTTCTGGAGCCTCTCATGGGGCATGTCCATCCTGGTTGAGATGAACCTGTGGTACATGCAGTCCGTGGAGAGGTCGTAGAAAAAGTTCTTCAGGAGGGGCTCGTCAGTCATCTTCACCGGCCTGAGGAATATCTCCAGCCCGGCCCTGGTGGTCCTGTAGGTCTCCAGGTCCTCGGGGTACAGCCCCGCATCACCGGCAACAAAGGCCTGGTCCCTGTAGATGAGGTTCAGGGACTTGGCCTCGTCGATAAGCCCCTGCCTGAATCGCGGATGGGCTATGGCGATGAGATCCATGGCCCTCTCCCTGATGTTCTTCCCGTGGAGGTAGGCGATACCGTACTCGGTGACCACATAATGAATATCGCCCCGCGTGAGGGTCACACCTGCCCCCTCCTTCAGCGCAGGGACGATACGGGAGATTTCACCGTCCTCGGCTGTGGACTGGAGGGCCAGGATGGTCTTTCCGCCGGGGGAGAGGACAGCGCCCCTCATGAAATCCGCCTGGCCGCCGATGCCGCTGTAAAAAAACCGCCCGATGGACTCGGCAGTGGCCTGTCCGGTAAGGTCTATCTCCAGGCCGCTGTTGATGGCTGTCATGTTCCTCTGCCGGGCAATCACCAGGGGGTTGTTGGTGTAGCTCACCGGCCTGAACTCTATGGCCGGGTTGTCATGGAGGTACTCATAGGTCTCCCTCCTGCCCATGCAGAAGGCTGCCACACTCTTTCCCTTGTTCAGGTCCTTCCTGGTGTTGTCAATAACACCGGACTTCATGAGGTCAACAACCCCGTCGGTAAGGAGCTCTGTGTGAAGCCCAAGGTGTTTCTTGTTCCTGAGGTGAGAGAGGATGGAGTTGGGGATGGTGCCGTACCCCACCTGGATGGTATCGCCGTCCTGGACCAGCCTGGCAACGTACTTCCCGATCCTCTCGGAGATATCGTCGGGGAGGGTAATATCGAACTCCAGGAGAGGCTCGTCGCAGGGGAGGATATAATCCGCCTTGCTGATATGGATGAAGGTCTCACCCAGTACCCTGGGCATCTGGGGGTTCACCTGGACGATGACAAAGGATGCAGCCTCCACCGCAGCCTTGACGATATCCACGCTGATCCCCAGGCTCATGAAGCCGTGGCTGTCAGGGACGGAGGTCTGGATGAGCGCCACATCCACGGGTATCCTCTTTGTGCTAAAGAGACTGGGGATGGCTGAGAGGAATATGGGGGTGTAATCGGCCACACCCCTGTTCACCGCCTCCCTGGTGTTGTTCCCTATGAAAAAGGAGTTGTGCCTGAAGGTGTTTTTGAACTTCTCATCCGTATAGGGCGCCACCCCGAGGGTCCAGACCTGAAGCACCTCTGCATCAAAGAACGCCTTGGGGTGCGACCGGACATACTCAAGGAGAGACCTGACGAGAAACTGGGGCTCTCCGCAGCCGGTGCCGATGAAGATCCTGTCCCCTGCGTGGATATTGCTGAATATCCTTTCTTCAGTGCCGAATTTTTCCGGATAGAGCCCCCTGAGCGCATCGAGGCTCTCTTCCCAGTTCTCCGCCATGTATTCACCTCCAGCCCCGAAGGGCATGAACGGGCGTTATTAGTCCCTGCTCTGTGTGATAAGCTTCCTGATTTCCTCGCCGTTGTATGAGAACGGACACTCCGGTTATGCCGTCTGATTAGGATAATTCTATATCAAGACGGGCCAGCTTGTTCCTCATTGCCGGTCCCGATCAGTTCCAGCACCTTTTCCGCCACCTTCCTGTTGAACCCTTTTGTACCGGCGATCTCCTCCAGAGAGGCCTTCCTGATCGCATCGAGGCTCCCGAACCTCTTGAGCAGCTCAAGCCTCCTTTTCTTCCCGATGCCGGGGATCTGCTCCAGGGCGGACTCCATCATCCTCTTTCCCCTCAGCCTCCTGTGGAAGCTGACGCTGAACCTGTGGACCTCGTCCCTGATCCTCCTGAGGAGGAGGGAGGGGGCGTTCCTGCCCTCAAGGTCAATAATCTCGCCATCGAGGAGGAAGGCGCTGTCCGGCTTTTTTGCCAGGCCGATCAGCTCTGTCCTGATCCCCAGCCCGGCCATGACATCCCTGGCCACCTCAAGCTGCCCTGCCCCGCCGTCTATAATGATGAGGTCCGGCAAGGGTATAGCCCTATCCGCCCCCGTCTTCTCTTCTCTGACTTCTGCCTTCTGCCTTCTGCCTTCTGTCCTGAGCAGCACCCTCTCCACAATCTCCCGCATCATGGCGTAGTCATCCACTCCCTCAACGCCCCTGATCTTCAGCCGCCTGTACCGGTCCTTCCTGAAATCCCCCCGCTCCCAGAAGACAAAGCCTCCCACTGAGTCTGTCCCCTGGATGGTGGAGACATCAAAGGCGGCAATGGTAAAAGGGGTGCGGGAGAGGTGAAGGAGGTCCGCTATGCCCCGGAGGAGGTCGTCTCCCGGTCTCTTCTTCCTGAACTCCAGGTGGAGCTTGGCGTTCTCATCTGCCATAGAGAGGAGCTCCAGCTCCTTCCCCCCAGAGGGAGCGGTCACTGTCACCGGCTCCTCCCTCTTTCCTGCAAGCCATGCCCCCAGGTCCCCGCTGTCTTCAGGCATGACAGCCACAGCAATGACCGGGGGAGGGACGATCTCCCTGGAGTAGAAAAGCTCCATAAAACCCTGCATAACAGCGCTGTCCTCCTCTTCGATCACCTGTTCCAAAAAAAAATCCCTTGAACCGATGAGTATCCCGTTCCGCACAAAAAGGATGCTCACCGCCACGTCGCCGTCCCGCCTGGCCAGGCCGATCAGGTCCAGGTCCCCCAGCTCGGGGGCGACAACCCTCTGGGACTCAAAGGCCTTCATGAGGAGGCTGATCCTGTCCCTCAGCTTCGCTGCCTCCTCAAACCGCAGTTCCCCGCTGAGCTGCTCCATCCGCTCCCTGAGCCTCTCGATGAGCTCCGACTTCTCGCCCAGGAGGAAGAGCCGCACCTCCTCCACCACCTTCATATACTCCTCCCTGCTGATCAGTCCGGCGCAGGGCGCAGGGCATCTCCCCATCTGGTGCTGGATGCAGGGCCTCATCGGCCTGTCCAGAAGATAGCCGCAGGTCCTCACATTGAAATGTCTCCTGATGAAGGCAATGGCAGCCCACATCGCCTGGGCAGGGACATAGGGACCGAAATAGACGTTCCCGTCCCGCTTCACCCTGCGGACCACCTCCACCCGCGGCCACTGTTCAGTGACAGTGAGGCGGATATAGGGGTAGTTCTTGTCGTCCCTGAGGAGAATGTTGAATCGCGGCTTGTACTGCTTGATGAGGTTCGCCTCAAGAACGAGGGCCTCCAGCTCGTTGCCGGTGACGATGTAATCAATATCCCTGATCATCCTGACCATCGCCTGCTTCCTGGGCTCCAGGTCGGAAGACTCCTGGAAGTAGCTCCTCAGCCTGTTCCGCAGGCTCTTCGCCTTGCCCACGTAGAGGACCTTTTCCTTCTGCCCCTTGAAGATGTAGACCCCCGGATTCAGGGGGATATGGGAGAGGTCTCTGGTCATGAAATATGATATCACAGCGCGCCCTCCCTCATTGCCGGAACGGAAAGCCCTTTTATTCGCTATAATATCTCTATGTTCAGCAGTTTCGCTCGCCTGATCCTCTTCCTGGGAGTGATCATCATAGGAGTCATCGGCGGTTTCCTTTACGGAGAACTCTCCGACCTGCCTGAGGTCAAAACACTGGAGGGGTACAGGCCCATAGAATCCTCCATTGTTTACTCCTCAGACGGCAAGGTTCTGGCAGAGTACTACGTGGAGAGGCGGAATTTCATCCCCTACTACCAGATACCCGAGCGGGTGAAAAACGCCTTTGTCGCCATCGAGGACCAGCGGTTCTACTCCCACCCCGGCGTGGATGTCATCGGCATAGCCCGGGCCCTTTACAGGGATATCAGGGCAGGAGACATGGTCCAGGGGGGAAGCACCATCACCCAGCAGCTCACCAAAATGCTCTTCCTGAAGCCGGAAAGAAATGTGATGAGAAAGGTCAAAGAGGCGATCCTCTCCATCCAGATTGAAAGGATGTACACAAAGGATGAGATCATAGGCCTCTACCTCAACCAGGCATACTTCGGCAACAGGGCATACGGGATAGAGGCTGCCGCACAGACCTATTTCGGAAAATCGGTGCAAGATCTTTCCGTTGCAGAGGCTGCGCTGCTGGCAGGCCTCCCCAAAGCCCCCTCAGCTTACTCGCCCTTCAGGAACAGCGCCATGGCATGGACACGGCGACAGCTGGTCCTCGGGAAAATGAAATCAAACGGGTACATAACCGATACGGAGTTTCAGACCGCCGGAACAGTCCCCCTCCCACAGAAAGCCAGTCGGAGGAGGTATAATGCCCCCTATTTTGTGGAGAACCTGAGGCAGAGTCTGGAAAAAAAATATGGAGAAGGCCTCTACACCTCGGGGATGAAGATATACTCAACCATAGACAGCAACGCACAGCGGGTTGCCGAGGAAGCAGTGAAGGCAGGGCTCCAGGCGATGGAAAAGAGAGGGATCACGGGAGTGCAGGCGGCGCTGGTGGCCATTGACCAGAGGAACGGCCATATCAAGGCGATGGTGGGGGGCAAGGATTTCTGGAACTCTCCCTTCAACAGGGCCACCATGGCCTTACGGCAGCCTGGCTCAGCCTTCAAGCCCTTTGTCTACCTCACTGCTCTCCGCCAGGGGATGACTGCTGAGGACACTGTCACAGACAGCCCCATCTCCTTCGGAGGCGCAACAGCAGGGAGCGTCTGGTCGCCCCAGAACTATGACAAGGAGTACCACGGCCCGGTCCCCCTGAAGACCGCCCTCGCCCTCTCCCTCAATGCAGCAACGGTCCGACTGGCATCACAGGTGAGGATCGACAATGTCATTGACACTGCCCGTGAGTGCGGCATAAGGAGCAGGCTCGAACCCTATCTCCCCCTGGCCCTCGGGGCATCGGACCTGACCCTCCTTGAGATCACCGCTGCCTACAGCGTCTTTGCCACCGGCAACAGAACCGCACCCCTGCCGTACACCCGGATACTGAACAGGGACGGCATTCTCATGGCTGAACAAAGGCCCTCCCTTCAGGAGGTGGTTCCCCAGGAGACCGTGGAGGCGATGAAGACCCTTCTGAGGGCTGTGGTGGAATACGGGACAGGCCGGAAGGCGATGGAACTGGAAAGGACCGTCTACGGCAAGACAGGGACAACAAATGACTATTCAGATGCCTGGTTCATAGGCTTTGACGATACCGTGACCGTAGGTGTCTGGGTGGGCAGGGACGACCATACCCCCATCGGGGACAAGCAGACAGGCGCCCAAGCCGCCCTCCCCATCTGGATGGATTTCATGAAGGCCGTACCGTAGAGGTCAGCCACTGTTTAAGTCTCAAGCATAACTGAAAGCCAATATTATACTCCGGCGGTATATCAATAAATATTTATCATTATACCGCCTTTTTGCCTTATTCTCGACCATTTTTTGTATTTCTGATTGACTCCACCCCCGTCTCCCTCTATAATTTGTACAAAATGTGGAAGAAATATAAAAATGGATGTTATGGGTATAGATAAAATAAACAACATACTTGAATCTCTGAAATATAATGCCGACAGTGCAGAGAGTTTGCATCATCTCTTGTATAATTCCTTGCTGACATTCAACGGCATATTAATAACGGCATTCTCAATCATGGTTGCTATCAAGCCCTCTCTTTATGCGCCTTTTATCATTCCGTATTTTTTGCTTTCGTTTACTCCGGTTGTTGGTATAATTATTCTTCTTTATCAAATTAGGCAGTCCTTTATTGACACAGTAGAGAGAAAAGAAAAAAGAACTTAACGAAGCGTTTTCCGAACTGAACAAAACTTCGTCTGACAAATTGAATAAAGAAAAGAAAAGTCCGAAAATAATTAAACGGCATCAACGCTTTGTCTTCATACTTGATAAAATCGTAATTGTTTTGACTCTCCTCAATCCAATTTTTATATTTATCATAATCTTCAATGGCAGCAAGCAATGACGTGCGTCTTTCAAGGTATCTCATCTCTATCTTTATTAGTTCTATATAGAACCGTTGGAGGTCTTCATCAAAATAATTAATGAAACAAAGAGACCCCATAACACCAGCATCCAGCCGACCAGCGCATAACGCTGATTTGGTTAGGCTTTTGTCCCCCGCTGGCGGCTGATGCACCTCGTTGGGCGTCACAGAGTCTATAGGCAAACAGTGCCTGGCTTGAAAATGGGAAAATAGAGGAAGAAAAGACCTTGAGAGAAAGCTTCAACTTTTCCGAAAAAGCCTATGGGGGAATACGGTCAGCCGGGGGGGGGAACTCCTAATAGCTGACTGCTGCCTTTCAGTGGTATCTCTCCACTAAAAACCTGAAGAGCTGTACATCCTGGTCGTCCGGTGCGATCCCGGCCTTCATCTTTGTGATCCTCAGCTGTTCCTCCACAGTATCCACGCCTTCCAGGTCAGGGAGGAGGAGCCCTTTTCGCCTTCCCTTTTCCACGATCACGCCATACTTTTTAGGGTCGAGGTCCGAGGCTGATTCAACCCTCTCAGGCTCTGAGAGGATATCCACGGTGTATTCCAGTCCTTCAAGCTCATCGGCCTCAACAGGGAGGAAACGGGGGTCGGCAGTGGCGGCGGAGATGGCGTTCCTCACAATCTCTCTGAAGAGATTCGCCTCGCAGGGGAGAAAGGTTCCGATACAGCCCCTCAGCTCTCCCTGAGCCTTGAGGCAGATAAAGATCCCCGCCTTGAGAGAGAACTCCGGGGGAAGAGGGTCAGGAGGGGTGATGACCCTGCGGTGAAGAATGTACTCCTCTACAGCCCTCTTTGCCGTCTCGACATAGACATGCATATTGATCCTCTATCCCGCCCTTCTCCCTGCCGCCATAGAAATCATTTTTCCCTCTGCATGGCGTACTCAGCCATGGCGAGTATCGCATCCTTGTGGGCTGAAGAAGGGAAAATGTCCAGCTCTGCCTTTGCCTCGTCAACAAGATTCCGGGCCACCTTGAGGGACTCCTCAATGGCATCGTATCTGCTGAAGAGCTCCATGATCCTGGCCAGTCCGCTACTGGAGCAATTATTCTCGCCGGCACGGGACGCCTCTGCGATGATCTCCTTGATCTCCTCTTTCTCCGCTTCTGAGGCAACCCTCAGGAGATGGATGAGGGGCATGGTGATCTTTCCCTCGCCCAGATCCTTTCCCAGCCTCTTGCCCAGGTCTTCCTGGCGGGCCACATAATCCAGCACATCGTCGGCAAGCTGGAAGGCGATCCCTGTCTTCATGCCGAAGCGGGTAAGGGCCTGCTCCCTCTCCTCCGTCTCCCCGGCCAGCACCGCCCCGATCCGGCAGGCAGCTGATATGAGGCCGCCTGTCTTTGCCGCTATGATCTGGAAGTACTCCTCCTGGGTGATCTCCGGGTCGCCTGTCTTGTGGAGCTGGAGGATCTCTCCCTCAGTCATCCTTGTGGTGGACTCTGAGAGGGACTCCATGATCTTCTGGCTCCCCTGTGCAACAGCCAGCCTCAGGGCATTGGAATATAGGTAGTCGCCCACAAGGATCACAATAGGATTTCCCCAGAGGGCATGGGATGTCTTTCTCCCCCTCCTGGTCTCTGCGCCGTCTATGACGTCGTCATGGAGGAGTGAAGCGGTATGGATCGCCTCGACGATGGCAGCCAGGAGCATCCTGTTCTCACCTTTGTACCCGCAGAGGTCAGCGCTCAGGAGGAGAAAAAGGGGCCTGATCCTCTTTCCCCCGCTGCTCAGGATGTGGCTCCCGATGAGGGGGATGAGGAAGACATTGCTCCCGAAGATATCCATAAGCCTGGCCTCAACGGTCTTCAGCTCCTGGGAGTAATCGGTAAATATATCCTGAACATCCATTGTGCCTACCATGTCAGGGGAGCCGGATGCCTGCAACCGCATCCCTGGGATCAGCCTTTACGCGCAATGCCTCCAGGTCCCTGTCCTTTTCCTGAATTTTCCTCAGATCCCGGGGTCTGAACGCGCCGTTCTCGGTGATGATGGCGGAGACATACCTTCCGGGTGTGACATCGAAGGCTAAGTTTATTACATTCACCCCTTCCGGCGCAACCCTGTGGCCCCAGATGGTTGTCACCTCCTCGGGATGCCTCTCCTCGATGGGGATGAGATCTCCCGAGTCCATGGTGAAGTCTATGCTGCTCAGGGGCGCGGCCACATAGAAAGGGATCCCGTGCTCCCTGCAGAGCACCGCCACGGTGTATGTCCCTATCTTGTTCGCCACGTCGCCGTTCCTTGTAGTCCTGTCGGTGCCGACGATCGCCAGGTCTATCATCCCCTTCTTCATGATCGCCCCGGCTGAGTTGTCCGTTATGAGCGTCACCGGGATCCCTGCCTCCATGAGCTCAAAGGCGGTGAGCCTTGCGCCCTGGAGCACCGGCCTCGTCTCGTCGGCTATCACCTGGATCCTCTTGCCCTGCTCCTGGGCGATGAGCATGGGAGCTGTCGCTGTCCCGTACCCGCCTGTGGCAAGGCTCCCGGCGTTGCAGTGGGTGAGAATAGTGTCGCCGTCCCTGATAAACTGCGCACCCCACTCCCCAATCGCCCTGTTCACCGCGATGTCCTCCTGGTGTATCCGCCGGGCCTCCTCTATGAGCAGCTCCCTGAGCCTTGCAAGGGGCTCCTCCCTGTGGCTGTCGAGGAAACCGTTGATCCTGTTCACTGCCCACTGGATGTTCACCGCTGTGGGCCGCGTGGCAAGGAGGGTATCCATGACCGTGGCCAGCTGTTCCCTGAAGTCGTCAAAGCTCCCTGCCTTTATATCCTGCGCTCCCAGGGCAATGCCCATGGCTGCGGCAATGCCTATTGCCGGGGCTCCCCTGATCCACATCTTTTTTATACCCTCAGCCACCATCTGGAAATCCCTGCACTCAATGAATCTCACCTCAAGGGGGAGCCGGGACTGATCCAGCATGATGACCTTGTCGTCCTTCCACTCAATGGCCTTAACCATCAGAAACCTCCTTTAATCTCCTGCTCTCACGACAGGGGAAACAATGTCGTTGCAACGAAAAAGACCGTAAGCGCAGCCACAGCAGCAACAGTGGCCCATGATATATAGTTGTACCCCCTGGGGTTCACGTACTCCCCCATGAGCCGCTTGTCGTTCACCAGCAGGGTCACAAAGACAAGGACAAAGGGCAGGAGGAGACCGTTGATCACAGCGGAAAGCACCATGA
>JBAZFD010000021.1:0-13514 GCA_041653575.1 Thermodesulfovibrionales bacterium | reverse complement strand
GATATGAGCCCCTTTTTCCGAGGGATGATGATGTCTACGGCCTCGGAGAGGCAGGCGGTAAGGGAATCGACAACGAATTTTGATTGCGCCACAGTGAGCTCATCCACCTCCTGCATATCAGGTCTGTATGAGCCTACACCGTTTATGTGTGCCCCCGGCTTCAGATCTGAGTTCCTGAACAGAGGAGTTCGGGAGGTGGTGGCGGTACAGATGATGTCAGCCTCTGATATTGCCTCTGATGCCGAAGAGGCAACAACGATATCGCCGGGAACTTTCCCCCTCTTTTCCATTTCCGCTGCGAAGGCCTCTGCCTTGTCACGGTGGGGATTAAAAACGAAAACCCTCCTGATCTCCCTCACCTCGCAGACCGCCTGGAGCTGTGTCCTTCCCTGCACCCCAGTGCCTATGATGGCTGCGGTATGGGCATCCCGGCGGACAAGCAGGTCTGTGGCAGCTCCGGAGGCGGCGCCTGTGCGCAGGGCGGTGATGGATTCGCCGGCCATAAGGGCGAGGGGCTTCCCTGTCTCTGCATCCACTACCATAACGATGGCGTGTATCGTCGGCAGCCCCTTCTCTGCGTTGTGGGGAAAAACAGAGACCACCTTCACCGACAGAGAGCCTGCCCCCTCAAGATAGGCGGGCATGATGAGTGTTGTCCCTTCGCTCTCTGCCGCCGGGATCCTGCTCCTGAGAGGGACAATGGCCTTTCCTGATGAGAGCCGGGCAAAGGCATCCTTCACCGCAGCTATGGCCTCTGACATGCTGACCGCATCCCTTATATCTGATTCATTCACAACAATGAGTTTCACTGCTCACCTCAGGATAATGACGTAGAGAAGACCAAGGAAATCCCCCTCCCTGAAGAGGGGCAGGAGCAGAAAATACCCGACCCTTCCCTCTGTGAGGGAAGAGAAAAAGGAAAGCTCCCGCTTTTCATCCAGGGCCTTGAGAAAATGGAGGGCAGAGGGGATCTTCGAGGTACGGAGGTCCACGCCCCTGAGGCTGTTCTCCTTCGGGTATCCGAGCCGGTTTATTCCCTGAGCATCAACCCACTGGATGGAATAGATGCCTTGGGTGGAGTCAGAAAAATCCCTGAAGATCTGCGTGATCTCTCCCTCACTCTCCCTGGAGACGGCACTGAGGAAGGGTTCATTCAGAGAGAGGTCCCTGAGAGACTCCTCTGAAAAAGCTCTGCCTGACTTTTCTTTTTCCCTGACATGGGAAGTGCGCTCAAGCACGTGGGTCACAACCATGCGCCACTCAGTCCCATAGAGGCCAATGGTGGCCCACTGCGCCTCCTTCTTCACCGTCTCTTTCAGTCCGGTGTCAAAAAAGGTGTAGCTTCCCTTCCCCGACCTCTTTCTGATGATCTCCTTTCCCAGGGAGATGAGCTGCGGGAAGGGCTTATACAGGGGATCTGTGAAGAGGTTTCTGCCGATCTCCTCAGCATCGGGGTCGTAGAGGATCCTCCCTTCATTGTCCATCACCCAGACATCAACAGGTAGGCCGTGAACAAAGGGTAAGATCACCTCAGCAAGAAAGGATTCCGGCCTCATGAGGACACTCACCGAGCCGAGGAGCCTGCCTCCCGGAGAGATAACCGGATGCTCAATGTCAACGGCCTCAAACCCCTCCACTGACCTGAAGACCCTGCTCATGACAGGCTTCTTTGTTTTCTGAAGTCTGACCACCTGCTCCTGTTTGCTGATGTCGGAGCCCTCAAATTTCCTGTATTCTAAGGGCTCCACCATGGTCATCAGCCCCTGAGGATTCACAAAGGAACAATCCACAGCCCCCGGCCCTGACTGACAAAGCGGTCTGAGAATCCCCCTCAGAGCATCATCCCTCAGCCCGCTCGCGGCTGTCTCCCCCGCAGCCTTTGCGAGCCGGGACTTCCAGCTTTCGAGTATATCCTGCACGCCCTTTTGAAGCTCAGAAAGTATGGGAGGGAGCTCGCCGGTCTTCGACTTCCCTCCTGTACCGAGGGCGAAGACCCATCCCGTTGCCTCTGACTTCCTGAAAAGGGCCGTCTTTTTTGCTCCCCCGAAGGTGTATGTCACAGCCCCCGCAGGCCTGGAGAGCATCTCCATGAGCGCATTTCTCAGGGACCTGCTTCCGATCTCCGAAGGGAACTCGAACATCCTCACCGTATCCCTGTGAAGGGCCGTCCTGCCCTGGGGGTCGATGGAGTAGAAGACCATATCAGAGGGGAGCTGCATCCGCTCATCCAGCATCTTCGCCAGTTTCTCCATATCGACTGATGCGCCAAGGCCTCCGGTGACCTGCCCGTCACGCCGTATGGGCGTTGCTATGATGACGGACCTCTTGCCTGTTGACTTGCTCCTTACAAGCTCTCCCTCCACATCATTCCCCGCCATAAGACCAGGGAAATAGGTCCTGTCAGAGAGGCTCTGGCCGGTGAGCCCCTTCTCCACGGTGCAGTATGATCCGTCAGGCCTCACGAACCAGACAGCAGCGTTGGTGTCAATCCCCTTACCGAGCTCAGAGAGAGGCCCTCTTATCCGCTCCCAGTCCCCGGAGACTGCCCCCTCAGTCGAGGCCAGGGCTTTCAAACCCTTCAGAATCCATGACAAATGCTCCTCCACGAGGGCGGTGTAGGTGTTAAGTGTAACGCGGGCATCTGTGGTGAACCCGCTCTCCCTGACCTTGGCGGAAGAGAGGGAGGGAATAATGGAGAGAAGAAGAACCGCGCAGACGAGGGGAAAGAGCCTTCTCAGCACAGAGGACCTCCGGTGTCATGGGGGCAAACAAATCTTCCGGGCATTCTCAACTGAGCAACTCCTTCTCAGACGGCATTGATTTAGCTCTTCTTCCCGATTGAAGTACGAAGAAGAGAAATCAGAGCGGGCAATTCCATTGTAACCGTCTTCCAGACAACCTCGGGGTCAACGTCGAAGTAGGCGTGAATCAGCCTGTTTCGCATAGCGATCATGCTTTTCCAAGGAATTTCCGGCGTGGTTTTCCTGCCTTCATCTGAAACCTTGCTGGCAGCCTCACCGATAATCTCGATGCAACGGATTAACGACAACAGGAGCATCCGGTCAGAGTCAAGATCCTCCAGAGAGCGACCTGAAGAGAACGTGACTGCTTCGGTGGCAGCATCCAGCATGTGCCGCAGCCGGATCAGGTCCTCATGCTGCATACTGCACCTTGGCTGAGGCCAACACCTCGTCCCTGAAATAGCGGCTCAAATCACGAGGGGTTCGAAGGTCCACCTTTCTGTCGTTGAGCAATCCGGAGAGCTCCTCCTCCATTCCCGCCAACTCCAGGAATCCCGGTGTATGCCCCACCTCGAATTCCACCAGCAGGTCCACATCGCTGTCAGGCCGGTCAGTGCCCTTGAGGGTAGAACCGAAGAGGGACAGCCGCCTGATATAATGGCGGTGACAGAAATCTTCCAAAAGATCATCGGAAAGATAAAACCCCTGCCCCATTTACTCATCCTCCTCTATGATTTAGGGTATCAACTTCAGATTTCACAGAACAAGCATCCTGTTAAAGCCTCAGAACCCATACTCCTTCCACCTTCTGTCCACGAGCCTCTTTGTCTCTTCAGACATGAAGATCTCTTCGGGCCAGTCCCTCATCATCCCCTCCTGCCTGGTCTTCCTGGTGGCGTCTATGCCCATCTTGGAGCCGTACCTCGGCCAGTTCGCCGCATGATCGAGATCATCGAGGGGACCGTCTGCTATCACCACGTCGCGCTTCCAGTCCGTATTGTTCAGCACACGCCAGGCGGTGTAGGAGATGTCCTGCACGTCCACATCGTCGTCAACAATGACCAGGAGCTTGGCGAACATCATCTGGCCCTTGCCCCAGAGGCCGTGGATGATCTTCCTGGCGTGGCCGGGATAGCTCTTCTTGATGGAGATGAGGGCGCAGTTGTGGAAGACCCCTTCCATAGGGAGGTTGATGTCCTTTATCTCAGGGGAGTCGAGTTTCATGAGGGGGAGGAAGATCCTCTCCGTTGCCTTGCCCATGTAGCAGTCCTCCATGGGCGGCTTGCCGACGACGGTGGCGGGATAGACCATGTCCTTCCTGTGGGTGATGCAGGTCACGTGGAAGACAGGATACAAGTCAGCGGCTGAGTAGAAGCCTGTGTGGTCGCCGAAGGGGCCCTCGACCCTCATCTCACCCGGCTCCAGATATCCCTCGATGACGAGCTCGCTGTTTGCCGGGACCTCTATGTCCGAGGTGATGCACTTCACCATCTCTACGGGCTCCTTCCTCAGAAATCCGGCAAAGAGCATCTCGTCGATGGACTCGGGCAGGGGCGCGCTGGAGGCGTAGATCACAGCAGGATCGCTCCCCACGGCAATGGCAGCGGGCATCCTTGTGCCCATGGCCTTGTGCTTGTCGTAGTGCCTCGCGCCGTCCTTGTGGATGTGCCAGTGCATCCCCGTGGTGGTCTTGTCGTAGACGTGTATCCTGTACATCCCGCTGTTCGGCCTTCCTGTCTCCGGGTCCCTGGTGAAGACCATGGGGAAGGTGATGAACCTGCCCTCGTCGCCGGACTGGCCATCGTTGGGCCAGCACTTGATGATGGGGAACTTGCTCAGGTCTGGGTCGTCCTTCTCAATCACCTCCTGGCAGGGAGCGTTCTTCACCGTCTTTGGGAGGAAGCGGGAGAGCTCAAAGAGCTTGGGAAGCATGGCCAGCTTCTCCATAAGGCTCTTGGGAGGGGCCTGGTTCAGGAGCTCCTCTATCCTCTTGCCCACGTCATCGAGATGGTTGATCTCAAGGGAGAGGCACATTCTCTCAAAGGAGCCGAAGATGTTGGTCACCACAGGGAATTGGGAGCCCTTCACCTTTTCGAAGTAGAGGGCCTTGCCCCCTCCGGGGCTCTTGCACATCCTGTCAGTGATCTCAGCAATCTCCAGAATAGGGTCCACCTCGGTCTTCACCCGGTGAAGGAGCCCCTTCTTCTCCAGAGTCTGTATATATTCCCTCAGATCCTTGTATGCCATATTTTCCCCTTTTCTCATTGACTTAATAACAGTCTTAAAACAATTTAGATCTCAGTCTCGTAGCCATCGTCATTGCCCAACCTTGATCGGGCAATCCACCCTTCGACAAGCTCAGGGTGACAAATTGTCATGGTGAGCTTGTCGAACCATGGGCCCGGGCTAAAACCGCACATGACAAGCTCGGAGTTCCCTCAGATGCCTTAGTCGCGGGGGTATTATATCAGACAAAACCCCTCTGTCTCACCGCTTCGTAGAGGCAGACAGAAGCGGACATGGCCACATTCAGGCTCTCCGCCTTTCCGAGGATGGGAATCTTTACCGTTTCCTGCACCTCCTGCTTCAGTTCATCGCCTACGCCGTGGGCCTCATTGCCGAAGGCAAGGGCAAGGGGCCTGCAAAGATCAGTCTCATAGATCGTCCTCTCAGCCCTGATGTCTGCTGCGCAGAGACTGACATCATGTTCTTTGAGATAAGAGATGAGCTCCTCAGTCCGGCAGGCGATAACAGGGACATTGAATATGCTCCCCGCCGTAGCCCTGATGGCCTTGGGCATGAAGGGATCGCAGGTCCCCGGCAGGATGATGACCGCATCAGCCCCCACAGCGTCGGAGAGCCTGATGATAGTCCCCATGTTCCCAGGGTCCTGTATGCCGTCGCAGACCACCAGGAGGGGGTTTTCTTTCAGAGGGATATCATCCAGGGCTATGGACTTCAGGGCAACGATGGCCGCGATACCCTGTGGTGTCTCTGTTTCAGTGATCTTTGTAAGGAGATGGGCAGGGACCTCGATGAGATTCTCAGTCTTGCTGAAGACCTGCCGGAGGAGCTTTTGCCCCTCCTTCTTCGAGCCGAACTCCTCGCTGAAATAGACCCTTCTGATCTCCAGATCAGGAGACAAGACAGCCATCTCCATGAGATGAGGCCCCTCGATGAGAAAGGCTCCCCTCTGCCTCCCGTGCCTCTCCCTTATCTTCACCGCCTCTTTGATGATGGGGTTTGCCTGGCTTGTAATTGTCGTGTATCTCATTATTATCGCACCTAATTCAAAATTTCAAATAAGTTACTCAAACGACACAAGGGGCCAACCACGCCCCTTGTGTCGTCTTGCTCGTGTTTCTGTTTTCAGTTAATGACTCGAATGACATTGCTCCCGACGAAAGGCGTCCCGTCTTTCAGTTTCCCCTTGATGGTCAGGGTCGCATCTCCTGTGACCAGAAGCTGAATCAAATCCTGTCTGTCAAATTTCACCATCAGGTCCGGAACGGAGTTGGTATCATCGTCTCCAATCTCCATAGGACCGGCTGTATAAAGAACTTCCTCGACAGGTATGCCATTGGTCTGTTTTTCCTGATGTACGGTAAGTCCGATGCTTGCTGTATCAACGTCATAAATCGAATACCCGGCAGGCAGTTCAATGTAACTGGTTATCCAATTTCCCTTGCTCTTTCTATTAAGCGTTTTGGGGTTTATGATAATTCCGGCGTTGATTGGATCAGGCTCAACTTCATAGACATCGGTGAACTTTTTCCATGGCCCCCAGTTGGTTTTGAAATAGACATTGGATAAATCGGCTTTTGTCAAGGTTATCCCGGTATTCGAGATAGTGGCCGGTTGGACATAAATTGTGGTTTTACCCCTGGCCACATCCCAATCGTCCGTAAAATATCTGAACTTGTCAGCCGCCTCAAGGCCGTAATAGAGTTTTGTCACATAAGAGTCGTAATTGATTGCCGGATTCAGGCTTCCCAGTGAAGTTCCCCATCCATAGACCCAGCCCTGGCTTGATCCTCCTCCCGGATATTGAGTGAAGGTGTACTGATAGAGACCGGAAGAGGTTACGTCGCCATAAAGATAATGCCAGCCGCTTTGCGTAATAATACCCGCCCAGGAATGATCGGCATTGAAATCGATTTCAATCTTCCCACCAAAGCCATCATAGTATGGATCAACCGCTATTGCCTGTTTTGCTGAGTCATACCATATTGGTTCTGCGGCATTAGCCGCAGCAAAACCGTTCACCATCCAGAACACAGCTATCACCAGCCAAATTCGTAACACAATCGACCTCCTTCTGACTTTGATTTTCACATCGCGCTGCTAACATATGCCTATTGTGCGCAACTTGTCAAGGAGTGCGGGTAAGGTAAGACAACCTGTCTTCAGCCCTAACAATTGTTACAGGCCCCAAAGACCTTGAAGCTCCCTTCATCCACAACGATCTTCAGGGAATCCAGGGACTCGTTGAAGGTCCACCTCCCGCCCTTGATGGCGGCATCAAGCTCCGTCTCGCCTGAGCAGATGGCGCACTCGGCGATGAGGGCTTCGATTGTCTCCTGGTGCAGCATCGCTCGATCGACAGAGGCCCGCCTGAACCTCCTGTCAGTGCCGGCCATGATGGTGTATATCTCAGCTATTCCCTTGTCCGAGAGATCACCAGACTCCTTCATGGCCTTCAGCACCCCCTGGACGCTCAACAAGGCATCCGCCTTGTTGGGAATATCCTTGACTTGCTGTAGCAGCCTCTCCGCTGTCAGTGTTGTCACAAGCAACTCCTATGGCGGGCAGCAGCCGCAGATGGAGGCGAAGAGGGTTGTGCTGAGATACCTGTCGCCCCTGTCGGGGAAGAGGACAACAACAGCACCATTGTCCATCCCTTCAGCCACCTTCATCGCCCCTGCCATGGCGGCTCCGCTGCTCATACCCACGAAGATCCCCTCCTCAAGTGCCAGCCTCCTTGCGGTTGCAAAGGCCTCTTCATCGCCGATGGTCATGATCTCATCGAGATGGCCGGGGTCATAGATCGTAGGGACGATAGCCTCCTTCATGTTCTTGAGGCCCTGGATCTTGTGTCCCAGATTGGGCTCAATCCCCACGATCCTGATGGAGCCCCTGAACTCCTTGAGCCTCCTGCTCACGCCCATGAGGGTACCCGTGGTGCCCATGCCCGCCACAAAGCAATCAAGATCACCGCCGGTCTGCTCGATGATCTCCTTCCCTGTTGTCTCATAGTGGGCCATATAGTTGGAGGGATTCTCGAACTGGTTGGGCATGAAGTACTGATCAGGGGCATCCTGGAGGATCCTGTGGGCAAGCCTGATCGCTCCGTCTGTCCCTTCATTCCCAGGGCTCAGAACAAGCTCCGCCCCGAAGGCCTCAAGGACCTTCCTCCTCTCCTGGCTCACGCATGAGGGCATGACCAGCTTGACCCTGTATCCCTTTGCCGCGCCCACCATGGCAAGGCCGATCCCGGTGTTCCCCGAGGTCGCCTCAAGGATGGTGTCGCCTTTCTTTATTTTTCCCGACGCTTCCGCGTCCCTGATCATGACGAAGGCTATCCGGTCCTTCACCGAGCCACCGGGGTTGTTCCCTTCAAGCTTCGCCTTTATCGCAACTCCGGGCTTATGAAATATCCTCTCCAGACTGACGAGAGGGGTGTTGCCTATGCTGTCCAGTACTCCCATGGAACCTTCCCTTTTCTCAGATAATTCCTTGAATATAGCAGATTTGAGCATATCTTTTGAAGGAGGAAGAGGGATAGACCTCTGTCGTATGCCTGAGATGAGTGATAAAACAATGGAACTGGCTGACTGAAAAGATCCGGATGAAATTTCATACACAAGCAAGAGCCAGCAAAAAAAGAGCATATCAGTCCTGATTTACCCTTGAAAGACAGTGTTTTAAAGGGTAAAGGCTGATCAACAACGGTATGGATGGCATGTTTGATTATCCATACAACAAAAAGCAGGAGCTCAGACGGAAAATACTATAAAACCAATACAGGAGCCAATCCAGAAAACTGGTATTCAGATTGCTTAACAAATTATATCCGGTAACCTTGTCAGGGCAATCAGGAGCTGAGAAAAAAACACCATGATTTTTCTGCCTTCGTCAAAGGGGGTGAACATGCTCTTCCAGTGACCTATCCGTTGCAGTGCGGGGATGTAGGGAACAGTGCAATGCGGATTCAAACGAAAAAAAAGCCTTTTGGAGGTAAATAATGAAAAAAATACTTTTTGCAATCAGCCTGTTCATCCTGTCGGCAGGATTCACCGTCACAACGACGACAACAGCTACAGCCGCCAGTTATGTAGCCATAGGATGGAATGAGCTCGGTATGCACTGCATCAGCCCGAGGTTCAACGAGATGGCAATCCTTCCTCCTTACAATACCCTCATGGTCCAGCTTCTGCAAAAGGGGAACCCGCCGAAGGTCGTCACCACCGGAGTTACTGTTGAATACTCCCTGGTGAACAATACCACTGTGGCAGGGAAGAGCAATTTCTGGCGGTATGTCGAGCCCCTCTTCGGGGTGGCCCTCCCCGTTGGGATCGGCCTCACCGGTAATGGACTTTCAGGAAAGATGGTGGCCGTAGGGGACCACTTCGAGGCAACAGGCATTCCCGCCCTTCCCTTTGACGACAGCATGACCTGGAACCCTTACCAGAGGGCAATCGTCAAGGTCAAAAATTCGGCAGGCACGGTCATCGCCTCAACAGAGGTGGTCATACCTGTATCTGACGAGATGAACTGCCAGAAATGCCACGCCTCAGGAAAGGTTGCTGCCAAGAGCATGACAGGCACGGTGGAGAGCAACATCCTCAGGCTTCACGACAGGAAAGAAGGAACAACGCTGATGAAGAGCAAGCCGGTGCTCTGCGCAGACTGCCACAGCGACAACGCCCTGGGCGCCCCGGGCAAGCCGAATGTCTCTTCCCTGTCGCTGGCCATGCACGGCAAACACACCGGGCTGGGGGCGAACACACCGGGCTGCTATGACTGCCACCCCGGACAGAAGACGCAGTGCAACAGGAGCGCCATAGAAGACATGGGGCCTGAGGGCACGAACCCGAACTGCGAGAAATGTCATGGCAATCTCAGGCAGGTGACCAGCTCCCTTCAGGCAGGAAGGAAGGCATGGCTCCAGGAGCCTTCATGCACAAAGTGCCATGACTCCAAATACTCCACAGGAAAGACCCTCTACAGGCAGGCGAGGGGTCACGGCGGGGTGATGTGCGCAACCTGCCACAACAGCCCTCACGCCTGGTGGCCCTCAAAGAACCCCCTGGACAATGTGCAGCCCGTAGCGCTCCAGGGCAAGGCAGGCTCCATAGGCAAATGCTCAGTCTGTCACACGAACAACCCGGCAGGAGAGAACCCCCATCATGTGAATTAGAAAAGGCAGGAAAGACTACCCGCCCGAACCGGAGCGGGGCGCTGTTGAAGCGCCCCGCTCTTTTTGGCTCTCATCTCCTGACTATGCTGATGCCGTTGACCCTGAAGACCTCCCTGATCTCCTTTTCGGAAAAGTGGAGCGAGACGGAATAGTATATGGGGTTGTGGAGGGTGATCATTGCCTCGTCGCCGGAGATTGTGTATTCACCTTTCACAACAAACAAAGAGCCTGGCGAAAGGTCCTGAAGCAGTCTCTCCCGCTCTTCAGGACTCTCCGGGGTGAATTTCAGCTCCAGGTCAAAGACGCCCCCGGCGCTGTCCAGCCCGCGGCAGGATGCGGTAACCGGAAAGGAGCCATCATCCCCTCCCGGATCTTCAGCCCTGAGGATCATGACAACGGTCTTGATGCCGAAGCCATGACTGAAAAGATGCCGGTGAGAGAGATTCCCTTTCCTTTCAGGATACGTCAGTCTTCCTTCTCTGCTGTTCTTTCCCATAAAAATCCTTTCTGAAACAAAATCTGAATCAGTTAATCCATCATGATAAAGGGCGCAGGAGTAAAGGTGATGATGAATATGACAAGGCTGAGAATACCCACCATTCTCCTCGCGGGATCTAAAGGCGCCTCCCAGTAAAGGACAGGCGGGTGCTTGATCCCGAGGATGAGCATCAGGACCGCCCATACAAGCCAGCCCACCCAGAAAAATATACCCAGGACCGCAAGGATACCGACAATGAGCTTTGAGACTGTCCGATGCCTGTCACCCAGCATAGCATAGGTCACATGACCGCCGTCGAGCTGGCCTATGGGAAGGAGATTCAGGGATGTGACGAAAAGACCTATCCATCCGGCAAAGGCCACTGGGTGGAGAAGGATATCGTGGTTTACCGGAGTTGCGCCTATAATCATGCGGGAGAGAAAGGTGAAGAGGAGAGAATCCCCCAGACTCAAACCTTCCATGGAGGGCGTGACAGAGACCACATCAGACATGCTGAGGCCTATAATGCAGGCTATCACGGATATAATGAATCCCATTACCGGACCTGACGCCCCGATATCAATGAGGGCGCTCCTGGTGAAGATAGGGGATTCCATCCTGATAAAGGCGCCGAAGGTCCCGATAATGGACGGCGCAGGGATGAAGTAGGGCAGGGTAGCCCTGGTGTGATGCTTCCGTGAGGTCAGATAGTGGGAAAACTCATGGAAGAGGAGGATAGTCATAAGGGTCCCGGCAAAGGGAAGCCCCTCGCCTGTCCTCCATGGTTCGGCAATGATGTTGATCCCCTTCTGAAGGGCTCCGGCAGCCAGGGTCGTCAGGAAGGTGAGACAAAAAAGAAGGAGATGAAGATAGGGGATCTTCCGCATCAGCTCCCTGTAATCCTCCCCTTGAGGTCATACTCATAGGCATCCACAATCTCCACAGTGACAAGGTCTCCGACCTTCAAAGAGTCAAGGGTCAAGGGTCTGGGGTCCAGTTCTATGATCACGACCCCGTCCACCTCAGGGGCATGGGAATCCAGGCGGGCCAGGATTACGTCGCCGTCTATCTCGTCGATGAGGGCGTCACAGCTCCTCCCGATGAGCTCCCGGTTCTTTTCCAGGGATATCTCCGCCTGCCTCTGCATAATGTCATCGAGACGCCTGGCCATCACCTTCTCGGGAACCTGCCCCTTGAGCCGCGCTGAAGGAGTCCCCTCCTCCTGGGAATAGGTGAAGGCGCCGAGCCTGTCGAACCTGATCTCCTCGATAAACTCCACGAGCCCCTGGAAGTCCTCCTCTGTCTCGGAGGGGAAGCCGACGATAAAGGTGGTCCGCAAGGTGACCTGGGGAATGATCCTCCTGATAGTCCTGATGAGCTTTGTGTACTCCTTCCTGGTCCCCCTCCTGCCCATGAGCCTCAGGATCCTGTCCTCTGAGTGCTGCAGCGGGATGTCCAGGTACTTCATGATCTTCTCCTCCCCGGCGATGGTCTCCAGGAGTTCCTCGGTTATCTCTGTGGGATAGAGGTAGAGGAGACGGATTTTAAAATCACCCTCAACTGCGGCGAGGTCCTTCAGGAGAGATGAGAGGTTGTACCCCTCCCATTCCTTGCCGTAGTTTGTGATGTCCTGGGCAACGAGGACCAGCTCCCTGATCCCTCCGGCGATATGCTCCTGAGCCTCTCTGAGGATCTCCTCAGAGGGTGTGCTCCTGAACCGCCCCCTGATGGAGGGGATAACGCAGAAGGTACATTTCTTGTCGCAGCCCTCAGCGATCTTGAGATAGGCGTAGGACAAATGGTCCGGGGTCCAGACTCCGGGGTCCGGTAATTCCTGGCTGCCGACTGCCGACTGTAGACTGCCGACTGATTTGCAGTATTCTATGATCTTCTCTTCTTCACCCACACCAAGGAGGCAATCGATCTCAGGGAGTTCCTTTTCGATCTCAGACCTGTACCTCTGGGCAAGGCATCCGAAGACAAGCAGCTTCTTCTCCTGACCATTCCCCCCTGCCTCCTGACCCTTCTTCAGCTCTGAGAGCCTAAGGATCTCCTCTATGGACTCCTCTTTCGCATCCCTGATGAACCCGCAGGTATTCACTATGAGAAGGTCTGCATCCTCAGCGTCATCCACAATAGAGAGCCCTTCCATTCTGAGGGAACGGATAAGGTGATCGGAGTCAACCTGGTTTTTCGGGCAGCCGAGGGTGGTGATATGTAGCTTTGTCATGATACTCCTTACATCTGATATTTTCCTGCGCTCTTTGGCAAAAATGGCAGAGGTCCCCGGGATTCTGCTTCCCGGGAACCCTGTTTGAAGTTATTATTTTACCATGAATCCTGGCAAGGACGGGGGAGAGACAAAGCGAGGCATATCAGTCCCTCTGAAATATCTCCTGAGGGAGGGCTATACCGGAACGGATCATTGTCGGGTAAAAGCTGGGGGTAATGCCTGAGGCGCGCCATCTCCCTATGACATCACCGGAGGGGCTTACCCCCTGCATGTCATAGGCAAATATGTCATCCAGCAGGATTTCACCTGCCTCCATCCCCCTCACCTGGGTGATATGGGTGATCCTCCGGGAACCGTCACGCATCTGCTCCTGGTGGACAATGAGATGCACAGCTGAGGCGATCTGGCGATAGATCATCTCTGCTGTCATGTTTGAAAAGGTGGTGAGGATCATCGTCTCAAGACGGTATATGACATGCCAGGGGGAACTCGCATGGAGTATTGCCAGGGAACCGTTCTGGCCTGCGCACATCGCCTGAAGCATATCCAGGGCCTCAGCTCCCCGCACCTCTCCCACAATGACCCTGTCTGCCCTCATACGGAGGGAGTTCCTGAAAAGCTCCCGGATGGTAACCTCCCCCT
>JBAZFD010000020.1:0-13517 GCA_041653575.1 Thermodesulfovibrionales bacterium | reverse complement strand
CCCGGTGCTCACCAGGATGTTGTCCTTTACGATCACTGCGCCGTACCGCCTCCTCAGGCAGGTTGCGCGGGATGCGACTACCTTGGCGATTTCAAGGAAGTATTCGTCCCAGCTGGGGCGATGGAATGGTTTTTTGGGGGAGGGATGGCTCATGAAAAGTATTCCTTTGAGAGGTGTTCACCCCTGCCTTCAGCAGGGGTGGTAGTAGAGGGAGGAGTAATGGAGAGGCGGGATAGCTGTTGTTTCATCCTTTCTCTCTGTAATTAATGTACGGCTTTCCGTGTGCATCCCGTCGCTCCATTACTCAAACACTCCACTACTCCGGCAAATTCCTTATCCGCACTTGGTGAAGCCGCAGTTGTGGCAGACGGCGCATCCGCCTTCGTGCTCAACTGCGCCTCCGCATTCGGGGCAGGCCCCGATCTGCATCACCTCATGGGTCTTGGAGTTGCCGTTTCCGTTGCTGCCCTTGCCGTGGTGGTGGGGGTAGTGCTCCAGCGCCTTTGCGATGGCATCGGAACAGGAGACTATTTTTCCTCCCTCACCCCATGTGGGCTGGTGGCAGGAAATTCCTTTGAGCTGTTTGACGAGCTCTTCAGGTTCTATGTTCGCCCTCAGTGAGAGGGAGATGAGCCTGCCGATTGCTTCAGCCTGGCTGGCAGCGCATCCTCCGGCCTTCCCGATGTTGGTGATGACCTCAAAGGGCCTGCCGTTTTCATCTTCGTTGACCGTCACATAGAGGTTGCCGCAGCCTGTCTTCATGAGCCGTGTGGACCCCTTCAGCAGGGTCGGCCTCTTCTTGGGGATGATCTTCCCCGCCTCGCTGCCTGTCGGTTTTTCCGGCTGGGCAGCTGTCTTTGCGGTGGAGAGGACCTGCTCCTCCCTGGAGCCGTCCCTGTAGACCGTTACGCCCTTGCAGCCTGTTGTATAGGCCAGCAGGTAGACATTCTCCACATCCTGCGTGGTGGCTGAATGCGGGAAGTTTACCGTTTTGGAGACAGCGTTGTCCACATGGTTCTGGAAGGCGGCCTGCATCCTGATATGATCCGTGGGGGTGATGTCGTGGGCAGTGACGAAGACCGCCCTCATCTCCTCAGGGAACTCATCAATGTCAGTTATTGTACCATGTTCTGCTATCTTTTCCATGAGTTCTCTGCTCCAGAGGCCTTTTCCCTTGCAGACCCGCTCAAAGGAGGGGTTCACCTCGATGAGTTTTGTCCCTTCCATCACGTTCCTCACAAAGGAGACGGCGAAGAGCGGCTCTATGCCTGAGGAGCATCCGGCGATAATGGAGAGCGTGCCTGTGGGCGCAATGGTGGTGACCGTTGCGTTCCTCATCGGCAGGACATCGGCATAGACGCTGTTCCCATGGTTGGGGAAGACTCCCCTTTCTTCCGCCAGGGCTGAGGAGGCCTGCCTTCCCTCTCTCTGGATGAAGCCCATCACCTCTTCGGCGAGCCTGAGGGCCTTCTCCGAGTTGTAGGGGATTCCCATCTGGATGAGCATGTCCGCCCAGCCCATGATCCCGAGGCCTATCTTCCTGTTCGCCCTGGTCATCTCGGAGATCATCTCCAGGGGATACTTGTTCATGTCTATCACATTGTCGAGGAAATGGACCGCCCTCCAGGTGACCTCCCTGAGCAGTGTCCAGTCCACATCCCCGTCTTCCCTCACCATACGGGAGAGGTTGATGGATCCCAGGTTGCAGGACTCATAGGGAAGGAGAGGCTGCTCACCGCAGGGGTTGGTGGACTCTATCTCGCCTACCGCAGGGGTGGGGTTGGATGCGTTGATCCTGTCGAGGAAGACGATCCCCGGTTCGCCGTTTTTCCAGGCCTGGGCAACGATAGTCTCGAAGACCTCCCGTGCCCTGAGCTTCCCGGCGACCTTATGGCTCCTGGGGTTGAGGAGATCGTACTCATCGTCCCTTTCCACCGCCTCCATGAATGCCTCGGTGATGCCTACGGATATGTTGAAGTTGGTGAGCTTGGAGTTGTGGTCCTTGCAGGAGATGAAACTCATGATGTCCGGGTGGTCCACCCTCAGGAGCCCCATGTTCGCGCCCCTCCGGGTTCCTCCCTGCTTCACCGCCTCTGTGGCTGTGTCGAAGACGGTCATGAAGGATATAGGGCCTGAGGACACCCCCTTGGTGGAGCCAACCACGTCGCCGTTGGGTCTGAGACGGGAGAAGCTGAAGCCTGTGCCCCCCCCTGATTTATGGATAATGGCTGCGTTCTTCACTGAGTCGAATATATCTTCCATGGAGTCGCCTACAGGCAGGACAAAACAGGCTGAGAGCTGTCCCAGGTCACGGCCTGCATTCATAAGGGTGGGGCTGTTGGGGAGGAACTGGAGTGCCGTCATCATTTCATAGAACTCCTCCTCTGTCCTCTTCAGCTCTGTCGCTGTCTTCCCGTACCGGGAGTCAGCCGAGGCGACAAAGGATGCCACCCTCTGGAAGAGCCCTTCCGGTGTTTCCACCACCTGCCCCTCTTCATTCTTGATGAGATATCTCTTGTGCAGGACCGTAAGCGCGTTCTGGGTCAAATGCAATGCTCCGCTCATAGTATCTGTTTTGTCTTTCATTTGGATGCCTCCCCCAAAAGGTAAATTAGGTAAACCGGGAATGTGTGAAAACATTATATAGTGTTATGGAGATGATTGCAAGCACAATATGTTGTGCTTTGCTCTTCCTGCGTCCTGCAAGGCTCTGAGCGTTTTCTGTGCAGTTTTCTGTTTTATAAAAGCTTTCCATGTGGAGGAAATGTTGATAACCTGTGGAAAGTTATCTGGTATAATGTCATTCATGAAATTTCAGATTACAGACAGAGACGGCTATGCGCGTACAGGATTTCTGGAGACCAGGAGAGGGGTGATCAGGACCCCTGCATTCATGCCTGTGGGCACCCAGGGGACGGTGAAGGCGATGTCGCCTGAGGAGCTGAAGGAGATAGGATCTGATGTGATCCTCGGCAATACCTACCACCTCTTTCTCAGGCCGGGGCATGAGATCATCAGCCAGCTCGGCGGGCTTCACAGGTTCATGCACTGGGATGGACCCATCCTCACCGACAGCGGGGGATTCCAGGTCTTCAGCCTCTCCTCTTTACGAAAGATCAGGGAAGACGGGGTTGAGTTCAGGTCCCATATAGACGGTTCACTCAACTTCCTGGGGCCGGAGAAGGCAATGGAGATACAGATCCAGCTGGGCTCGGACATTGCAATGGCCTTTGACGAGTGCACACCCTATCCGGCGGAGCATGATTACGCAGTGAAATCCCTTGAGCTCACCACCCAATGGGGGCGGCAGTGCAGGGACTACTGGCTGAAGCATGCGCCCATCGGCGAGCTGGGTCCTTACCTTTTCGGGATCGTCCAGGGGGGGATGTACAAGGACCTCAGGCAGAGGAGCCTTGAGGAACTGGTGGATATCGGTTTCGACGGCTATGCAGCCGGAGGCCTCAGTGTGGGAGAGCCGAAAGAGGAGATGTACGACGTAGTCAGCTTCATCGGCCATCTCATGCCTGCTGAACGGCCCCGTTATCTCATGGGCGTGGGCGACCTGGTGGACTGCCTCGTGGCTGTGGAGAACGGCTTCGACATGTTCGACTGCGTCATGCCCACCAGGAACGCCCGGAACGGCACCCTCTTCACCAGCCAGGGAAGGGTCTCCATAAAGAGGTCTGAGTACAAGGCAGACCCTGCGCCCCTTGACCCTGAATGCGACTGTTATACCTGCAGGAACTACTCAAGGGCATACCTCAGGCATACCTTCCTTGCCAAGGAGATCATAGCCATGAGGCTCAACACAATCCATAATCTCCACTTCTACCTCCATTTCTTTGAGATGATGAGGGAGGCCATAAGGGAGAAGAGATTCCCTGCCTTCAAGAGGCACTGGGAAGGGATACTGGCCAGAGAGCTGGAATAGGGAGCGATAGAGGTCATGGACAGGACATCTGCGATCAGGAGGGTCCTTGTCATCACCCTTGTCCTGAATGTTGTTGTTTCAGCGGCGAAGGTGGTGTACGGGCACCTTATCAACTCCGTCTCCATGATGTCCGACGGTTATCACTCCCTCTTTGACGGCGTCTCCAATGTGGTGGGGCTGGTGGGGGTCTACATATCCTCTCATCCCCCTGATGAAAAGCATCCTTACGGCCACAGGAAGTATGAGACCTTTTTCACTGTCTTTGTGGGCGTCCTCATGTTCATCACCTGCATCGAGATATTCAAGGGCGTTTACTCCTCCCTCACAGCAGGAAAGACGGCTGTGGTCACCGCTGAGGCGTTCCTCATCATGCTCGTCACCCTTGCCGTGAACATCGGGGTTTCCGGGTATGAGAGGAAAAGGGGAAGGCAACTGGGGAGCGAGTACCTTCTGGCTGACTCCATGCATACCCAGAGCGATATCTTCGTCTCTCTGGGGGTTATCTCCGGGCTTGTCCTGACCCGTCTGGGCGTCCCGCTGGCTGACCCTGTTGTAGGCGCTATTGTGGGTATCCTGGTGGCAAAGGCAGGTATCGGCGTCATCAGGGGGGCTGCCCAGACGCTGGTGGACGAGACCCAGGCGGATACCTCGCAGGTGAGGGATCTTGTCTGCACGGTGCAGGGGGTTGTGGACTGCCACGGGATCAGGACGAGGGGGACGAAGAGCCATATCTTTGTTGACCTCCATGTCCTGGTGAATCCGGCCATGTCTATCGAGGAGGCTCACAGGATCGCCGACCTGGTGGAGGAGGCTATCAAGGAGAGGATCCCCGGCGTGGTGGATGTGGTTGTTCATATTGAACCCTCCAGCTCCGGCCTGCCCTGAAGAGCCCTCTTGCCTGTAACGCTTTGCGCCATGGTATACTGAAGAGCTGATTTTGCCGGTGTGGTGGAATGGCAGACGCGGCGGACTCAAAATTCGCTACGGGCAACCGTGTGGGAGTTCGAGTCTCCCCACCGGCACCACTGAAAACAAAGGGTTTGAGAGGAGTCACCTCTCAAACCCTTTTCCTTTGCCGATCTCTTCGTCAATTCCCCTTGCAAATACCTGCCTTATAATTCCTGTTCCCGGAGAGGAACAGGATCAGGGATACCTGTTAGTTTTGACAGTTGTTTTATCCCCCTGTCCTGCTGCTTAATAAAATTAGTTGCTTATGAAAGCTATGTTTATGCGTAAAAGTCCCGGAGATGAACCGGCGGAGCTGACGAGGCTTGCCCTTCGGATCGTGCGGCATGAGAAGCTGAGGGTCATGAGGGCGCACAGGCGTATCCTGAGGGAGGAGGAAGGGCTCATTGCAGGCGCTGTCGAAGCAATGGCCCTCATCGACTGTAAGGCTCTGAGGGCAGAGATAGAGTCTGTGCTCTCAGCCGAGTTCAGGGCGCAGTTCGGCAACACAACATGCTTCAACTGCAAAAAGATGCCCGGTTGCATCATAAAGTATGACCCTTGTCTGGGCTGCGCTTCCTATGGGCAGGAGGACCCTTTCTGTGCTGAGTCTCCCTGTGACGGGAAGCTGAGTTGGGAGTACAGGATCAATGTCCATCTGGACTGCCCTGAGTACAGGCTGGACAGGGGGGCTTTCAGGGAGGCAGTTACCAGGAAAGGCATCCTGGTGGCAGCGCTCTCTAAAAGGTGCGGTATCCATGAGGGGCGGGTCTTGCGCAGGATAGACAGCATCCTGCAGGAGTTTGTGAGCGCCATAGCTGCGGGGAGGCCGGTGTTTCCTGTCGGCAGATGCGGGAATTAGGGGGTGGCAGAGGATTGAGGGGTATGGATAAGAAAACGATTGTTCATGTTGAGGTCGACAGCATCTACCACAAGCTCTTCCAGCGTGAGCTGAAGGACCAGTTTGGAGAGATGGTGCTCTACGTGGGCTTTTTTGATCCCCTTGTGGCCCTTGATTTTATCAGAAGCAATAAGCCTGACCTGATCATTTCCTGTATGTACATGGAGGGGAAGAAGATCGGCGGCTTTGAGTTACTGCGTGAGTGCAAGAGCCTCCATCCTGAGACCCCCTTCCTTATGCACACTGCCCTGGGCTACAGGGATGAGTTTGCCCAGTCAGGCGCTGAACCGGATTCCTATATCCTGAAATCTCCTGATCCCTCGGATCTTATGCGGTCAATAGCTGAATTCCTGTGCAAACAGACCGTTCAGGAATTCATGAAGACGTGATTCTTCTGAGTCCGCGGGGATTTTTTCAGGGAGAAAAAATGAAAGGTCCCGGTGATTCCGGGACCTTTCATTGGGGTGGCATAATTCGATACTTTGAACGCAGGTTGTCCTCCTTTTCTAAGCAGGCAATGTCTGCATGACAGCCTGTAATAAATCCTGTATTCTTATCCCGAAATTCAACAGCGAGGAGAGCATTACCACGGAGATCAACCCGGCTATGAGGGCATACTCCACAGCCGCTGCCCCGCTCTTGGTATGTATGCTTTTCTCCAGCATGGTTTCCTCCTTCCCTGTCTTATACAGGCAGAGCGTTTGATATGGTCTGGAAAATGGTAGTAATCCTCTGCCCGAGGGTTGTGACAGCGGGGATGATCACTACAGATATCAACCCTGCTATGAGGGCATACTCCACAGCCGCTGCTCCCTTCTCTTCACGGATTGTGCTCATAATCTCCTTTGCTTTTTCCGGTATCTTTTTCATGACATCCTCCTTTGCAAGTTCATTTACTGTACAGGCTGTCCGCATCAGCAGATGCCTGTCAGTCTTTCCGGGTGAATAGGGTGAGCCGGGAGCGCCATTTCGAGGCGCTTTCCCTTTCTTTAAACAGGCAAAGATGGTCTGCAAGGCTGAGCTGATATCAGTGCCGGGGACTCCCTTGAGCTTTCAGCTCTTGGTGATTCCTGATAGAGCATAAGAGATGCCAAAGAGGACTGAAAAGGTCTTCTTTGGGTGCGAGCTGTTGTGTTTATTGCGATTGATGAGATTCAGATTGTTTTCTCATGGAAAATTATGGGAGCTCAATCTGAGCCGATGGGTCTTTTTAGGCGGGTCAAATTGACCCGTAGGGGAGATTCGGTGAGTGCAGGTTATCTGCTGTGGGAGATGCCTCTTTGTGCGCAGAGCTTCCGGATGTCGCAACGGCTGCAGAGCGGGGAGGTGGGCCTGCATATTCCCTGACCGAAGGCAACGAGGGTAGCGTTGAGCTCCTTCCAGTATCTTCGGGGAAGAATCTCCCTGAGGCTGAACTCCGTCTCTTCAGGGGTCTTTGTTTCGATGAGCCCCCATCTGTTGGTGATCCTGTGCACATGGGTGTCAACGCAGATGCCGTCCTTTTGGTATCCCACGGTGATCACCAGGTTTGCGGTCTTCCTTCCCACCCCCTTCAGGGCCAGGAGTCCCTCAATGGTATCGGGGACCCTGGAATTGTGCCTCTCTGAGATTTCCCTGCTCATCTCCCTGATCCTCTCTGCCTTTACCTTGTAAAAGCCCACAGGATAGATCGCCTTTTCAATCTCTTCGGTCGTCAGGCAGGAAAGGGCCTCAGGGGTGTCTGCCAGGGCGAAGAGCCTTTCCGAGGCCTCGCCTGTTGTCCTGTCCTGTGTTCTGAGGCTGAGGATGCAGGAGATAAGGACCTTGAAGGGATTTCTGTCCCTCTCTGCAAAGGCGTCCAGATAGGGGACCTGGAGGCCTGATACCTGTTTTCTGAGGACGGGCCAGGCCTTTTTGAACTGGTCAAGGGTCATTGGAGAAGGGTGTGGCTATGTTTCAGCAGGCCGGAGTTTTTGATGTTATTCACTGAAACTGATGGCCTCTACCGGGCAGTTTTCTTCCGCAGCTTCGCAGCAGCCCACGAACTCGCAGGCCTCGGGGTCTATGACCTCTGACTTCCCTGTGGACTCCCTCACATGAAAGACTGCGGGGCATATCTCCTCGCATCTCCCGCAACCGATGCACTTTTCTTCATCTACTATGACTTCCATGACGAACCTCTCTCTGTTATGTAACATTATGTAATCCCCTCCTTGTAAAGGGGAGGTTTATCGTTTCAGCCCATCTCCTCCACCAGCATTGCATGGAGGAGGGGGAACATGATTTCGTGGTGGCCGGTGAGCGCAACGGACTTTCCTTTTATCAGTGTTGGCCTCCTGAGGACGTTTTCCCTCGGCCTGTAGTGCTGGACAAAATCCATGTTCACGGTGGTGAAGGCCTCCACCCTGTGGCCCAGGTTTCTCACTGAGGTAAGAGCCTTCAGGAACACCTCGGGGAGGATGACTGCTGAACCGAGGTTGATGTATACCCCTCCCTCCAGATCAGCCACAACAGAGGTGAGGAGCCGGAAATCCCTGAGGCTTCCCTCGCCGATACGAGCCCCGTCTGCCTCGGGGTGCATATGGACGATGTCGCATCCCATGGCAACATGCACTGAGGCGGGTATCCCCAGGTCGGCGGCCTCGCGGAATATGCTCTGCTCCTTGTAGGGAAAGGCGGAGGTATCTATAAACTTCCCCATGGAACGACCGATGCCGTATCCCTTGTCCACCCCTCGGTTGATCGCCTCGTTCACCATCTGTCCTGTTTCGCAGGCCATGCCGAAGGCCCCGGTGCAGAGCTCCTTTTCCACATCCTCAGATGTCTGGCCGATGAAGGCGATCTCGAAATCATGGATGATTGCAGCCCCGTTGGTTGCCAGGGCGGTTATGACGCCTTTCTGCATGAGGTCCCTGATGAGGGGCGAGAGCCCCACCTTGATGGGATGGGCTCCCATGCCGAGAATCACCGGTCTGCCGTTTTTCCGGGCCTCTGTAATGGCGCTGACAGCGGTCTTTATTCCCTTTGCCGCCAGGTAGTCAGGGAGGCTGTCCATGAAGGCCCTGAATGAGGCCCCCTTTGTGTGCGGCTTGCCGGAGAGATCGATGGATGCCTTGCTCATCCTCTCCCTCACGGAGTACCTTTTCAGCCTGCTCAGGTCCAAGGGTTCTTTCACAAAATCTCCTCCAGCTGATAGTCTTTGGAACAGGGGGCTCGCCCCCCGGCAATGGACGAATTGTATCATATTTGTTGATTTTCTGTTAAGATTTGTGCTACCGTTATTAGCTAACAACTGATAGCTATCAGCTGTCAGCCATCAGCTCATTTGACAGGAAGGAGGATTTCCCTTGGCAGGTAAAGCAACACCAAAAAAGAATCTCTCAACCCTCAAGAGGGTGAGGCAGTCGGTAAAGAGGAAACTGAGGAATCAGGCGGCCAAGACAAAGATAAAGACTTACATCGGAAAGCTGGAGGCAGCAATCTCCTCCAAGGATGCGGGCTCTATCGACAGCGCTCTGAAAGAGGCTGTGAGCGTCATTGATACAGCCGCCAAGAAGGGCGCCATTCACAAGAACACCGCATCCAGGAAGATTTCCAGGATAAGCAAGAAGGTTTCAGCAAAGCAGAACGCCTAAGCCGCCTTTTCTGATATAGAGATAAAGGTCGTTTTCCGGTACCAAAAGAGACCTCCCGGCAGGATAGCCTGCGGGGAGGTCTCTTTCGTTTATTGTTTCTGGAGGAGTCGTACCAGGAGGTCTTCTATGGCAAAGCTGTGGGATCTCTTTATCGCGGCGTCCGCCTCATGGAGCCGACGGAAGGTCGCCGGTCCGGCGGCTTGTCTTGAGTAGTGCCAGTTCAGTGCGCCCAACAGCATCTGGGGCTCAACGGTCTTGTTCAGCTTTTCGAATATCCTGAAGACCTCCCGGCTGTTACCCTTTCTCAGGGCGTCGATGAGGTCAAAGGCGGTGTATTCAGCCCCTGCATAGACCGTCTCCCTGATATCGTCGATGTCGACCACCCCCTTTTCCCCGGAGGTGACGAGCTTCTCTATCTCAGAAGAGAGCATTCCCAGATCGGTTCCCACGGCGTTGAGCAGGTATTCCACTGCCCTGGGTGTGAGGTCAACGCCTTTCATTTTCGCCCTCTCAGAGATCCAAGAGGGCAGTTCCCGCTCTGAAACAGCAAGGGTGATGACCGTCATTGCCTTCATGACCGCAGGGTCGAAGATCTTCGGACCTGTTCCTTCAAAGAGCATCACCATGAGGGTGGTCTCAGCAGGCGCTTTCAGATACGCCTCCAGCCGCTTTGCATCTTTTTTTGCGATCTTCTGGAGATTCCTGATAATCACCACCCTTCTGGCCTGCATGAAGGGGAGGGTGTTGAGGGCGTCAAGGATCTCTTCCATGGGGCGGGGTGAGTCGGCCTTCAGGTCGAAGATGTCCATGTTGAAGGATTCCGCTGCCTGGTTCGCATCCCTCACAAGGGACATGGCCTCGTAGAGGACAAAAGGGTCAGGGGCGGTGAGGAGGTATGCAGGGGCGGGAAGCCCCTGGGAGATCTCCTGCCTGAACTGTTTGATGCTCACCTGCCGGTCTCCTTCTGCGCGAGGATTTTTTCCACCAGTTCCTGTGAGAGGTTTCTCAAGCCTGTGGCAATCGCCAGCTCCTTCAGTGCTATCACGCTCTCTATCCTCCCCCCGGAGTTGAAGGATGTGACGAAGGGGCTCTTCATTTCTGAAAGCGTTGTAACTGATCCTTTCTGTATGTCAATAACCCGGAAGCTCCCCTCGATGACCACCTCATACTCTGTTGCAGTGAGGGCCTTTTCGGAGAGGATCCTCAGGTCGAAGCGGGTGATATCACCTTCTATCCTGTAAGGGGCGTCGGCCCTGACCCGGAATCCATACTCCATGAGGACCTCAGAGAGGGTCCTGGCCATGATATCCTGGAGCTTCGGCTCCGAGGTCATGTTCCCAATCCTCCCTATTGATGCATCGCTGAAGGGCAGGTCCGACCTGGACTGGATTGTGTAGCCGCAGCCCGAGATCATGAGGACAACAATGAGGGCAAAGGTCTTCAGCATCCGCAGGGGGGGCATCTCAGGCCCCCACAACGATGTTCACCAGCTTGCCTTTCACCACCACCACCTTTTTGATCTCCTTGTCGGCAGTGATCTCCCTGATCCTCTCGTCGCCAAGGGCTGCCTTTTTGGCGTCCTCCTCTGAAAGGCCGGCGGGGACGAGGATCTTTGCCCGCAGTTTCCCGTTTACCTGTACCACCAGCTCCACCTCTTCGTCCTTTGCAAGGGCTTCATCCCATTCAGGCCAGGACTGGCGGAAGATGCTCTCTTTCTCTCCCATGGCACTCCAGAGCTCTTCCGTTATATGGGGAGAGAAGGGGGCGAGCATGAGGATGGTGCTCCTGATGGCGATGGCCATGACAGAGGCATCCTCCTCTGTTTCCGGGTTGAAGGAGGAGGTTTCGTTTACCAGCTCCATGAGGCCTGCTATGGCGGTGTTGAAGTGGTAGTCCTTCTCCACGTCTTCAGTCACCTTCCTGATGGTCTGGTGCGTCTTCCTGAGAAGCTGTGCGGCCTGGGGAGTGAGGCCTGAGGCGTCCGGATTCTGAGCTCTGTCTTCTGTCTTCCGGCTTCTGTTCCTGTACGCCAATGTCCATACCTTGTTCAGGAACCGGAAGGCACCCTCCACTCCCTTGTCGGACCACTCCAGGTCCCTCTCAGGAGGGGCTGCGAAGAGGGAGAAGAGCCTCATGGTGTCTGCGCCGTACCTCCTGATAAGGGAGTCGGGGTCTATCACGTTCTTCTTTGACTTCGACATCTTTTCGACTCTGCCCTTCACCACCTCGGCTCCGCATTTGGAGCACCTGCCGTCTTCCACCTCTTCGGGGAAAAGCCAGTCGTGTTCAGGGCATTTCCAGGTCTCCTTGCAGACCATCCCCTGGGTGAGGAGGTTGGCGAAGGGCTCATCAGTCTTCAGGAGGCCGATGTCGCGCATCACCTTGGTGAAGAACCGTGAATAAAGGAGATGGAGGACTGCGTGCTCAATCCCGCCGATATACTGGTCCACAGGCATCCAGTGGTTGATCTCAGCTTGGGGATTGTTCACTGCCGACAGCAAATCTATTCCCCCTTCTGACTTCTGTCCTTTCTTCAGGCAATAGGCTGCAAAGTACCATGAGGAGTCCACAAAGGTGTCCATGGTGTCCGTCTCCCTCCGGGCGGCGCCGCCGCAGGAGGGGCAGGAGACATGGATGAAGGACTCCGACTCCTTGAGGGGAGAGCCTCCCTTCCCTGAGAAGGTTACGTCCTCAGGGAGGATGACAGGGAGGTCTTTCTCAGGCACAGGGACGATGCCGCAGCTTTCGCAGTAGATAACCGGGATGGGTGTGCCCCAGTATCTCTGCCTGGATATCCCCCAGTCCCTGATCCTGTAATTGACGGTCCTTGTGCCGAGACCCTTTTCCTCTATATAGGCGGCAATCTGCGCCTTTGCCTCTCCGCTCCGCACGCCCGAGAACTGCTCCGAGTTGACAAGCACGCCTTCATCCTCAAAGGCCTCTGTCAGTTCTGACTTCTGACTTCTGACTTCTGACTTCTGTTCTTCCACAATGACTACCTTCACCGGGAGCCCGTAGTTCTGCGCGAACTCGAAGTCCCTCTGGTCATGGGCAGGGACTGACATGATGGCGCCTGTGCCGTACTCCATGAGGACGAAGTTCGCCACATAGATGGGGACCCTCTCCCCTGTGAGGGGGTTGACGGCGTACCGGCCTGTGAAGAGCCCTTCCTTTTCCTCCATCTTGCCGTACTTCGCCGTGATCGCCTCAAGCCCCTTCTTGTCTTCAGTGAGACTTTCCGTGAGAGGGTGGCCCGGCGCAAGGCAGATGAAGGTGACACCGAAGATGGTGTCAGGCCGTGTTGTGTATATCCTGATGCTTACCTCGGTGCCCTCAAGGGGGAACTCAACCTCAACACCCTCGCTCCTGCCGATCCAGTTTTTCTGCATCGCCACGACCCTCTCAGGCCATCCGGTGAGGCTGTCGCATCCCTGGAGGAGTTCCTCGGCATACCGGGTGATCCTGAAGAACCACTGTTCCAGTTCCTTCTGGACAACGGAGCTGTCGCACCTCCAGCATTTCTCGTCTATCACCTGCTCGTTTGCAAGGACGGTGGCGCAGGAGGGGCACCAGTTCACAAAGGAGGTCTTTTTGTAGGCAAGCCCCATCTCAAGGAGCTTAAGGAAGAGCCACTGGTTCCATTTGTAGTATTCAGGGCTGCATGTGGCAACCTCCCTGTCCCAGTCGTAGCTCAACCCCATGCCGGAGAGCTGTTTCTTCATGAACTCGATGTTTTCATAAGTCCATGCTGCGGGATGAACACCGTGCTTGATTGCCGCGTTTTCAGCGGGAAGTCCGAAGGAGTCCCAGCCCATGGGATGGAGCACACTGAAGCCTTTCATCCTTTTATACCGGGCGATCACATCCCCGATGGCATAGTTCCTTACGTGACCCATATGTATTTTTCCCGAGGGGTAGGGGAACATTTCGAGGCAGTAGAATTTTTTCTTTGAATGGTCTGCTGTGCTTTGGTGCAGGCACTGTTCAGACCAGTAGGCCTGCCATTTCGGCTCTATATCCTGGGGGGTGTATCTCTCATCCACTATTGCAGCCTCCGTAACGTAATTGTATTGTATGGTATTCAATGGGGAATGTACCAAAGTACAGCAGGGTTTGGTTGAATTTC
>JBAZFD010000019.1:0-13540 GCA_041653575.1 Thermodesulfovibrionales bacterium | reverse complement strand
TAAAACAGCAGCTACCTTCCAGGGGATTACCCCGGAAGCCGCATTAAGAGGAACAGAGACTCTGCACCCCATGTGCCAATGGAGTGAGAAGATCGGGGATTCCATCAACTACCTGATCCTGCTGGAGGCTCTGGTCTACGAGAGAGGGCTCGCCTATACCAAAGTGGGGAGAGGCGCACATTCCCCCACGATTGAGGCAGGCTAAGGTATAGGCCGCCCTTCAATAGCCGCTTGTAGGGCCTCACAGAAGGTCGCAGTTTTCTGAAACTATAGAGGAGGAAGGGGGATGGGCAAATCATGGGCAACGGATCGGATTTTCAAACAATAAAAGACCGCCTCTCCCTGCTGGAGGTGATCAGCCAGGAGGCGGGGCTCGGCATGAAAGGGGCACACCTGGAGGAGTGCCCCTTTTGTGGGGGGCATGGGTGCTTTTCCCTCCACGGCAGCAATAATGACCAGTTCAAGTGTCACCAGTGCTCGGAAGCAGGGGATGTCATAGATTTTTTCAGGCTTTTCCTTAAGGTGGAGGCCGGAGAGGCGCTGAAGCTGGCGGCGGATAAGGCGGGGATCGCGCTGAAGGCGCCTGCGAAAAGGGACCCGGCAGGGCTGAACCTGACGGTGAAGGACACCATCTTCCTGGAGGCGGTTAGACACTATACCGGGAACGTGCCCCTGAACGGGGGGAAGAGCTACCTCATGGAGGGACGCGGCCATCAGGAGGAGACCATCAGCCGGATGCAGGTGGGGTGGTCAACGGGCGGACTGGTAGACCACCTGAGAGCGAAGGGTTTCTCCGATGAGCAGATCAAGGCATCGGGGCTCGGAAAGGAGAAGGAGAGCGAGGGCAGGCCCCACCTGGTGGACTTCTTCCGGAAGGGGCTGGCTATCTTCCCCCACATGGACCGGGGCAGGGTCCTGCATTTCACCATGAAGGACCCGAGCAAGAAGCTCGGTTACCAGCTGCCCAACGAGGCGCGGTCACGGGAGTGGCGGTTTTACCACCAGGAGGCCTTGAGCAAGTACGGCGAGGTCCTGGTGGTGGAGGGGGAGAACGACCTCCTCAGCGTGATGGACTCCGGGGTGGACCATGTGATCGGCCTGATCGGGCAGCCAGCGGAGTATCAGCTCAAGGCGTTGCAGACCTTTTGTGCAGCAAAGCAGCTATATCTGTGGCTGGACAATGACAAGGGGGGGAAGAACTTCGTCCGCCTGATCTGCGCCACGGTGCGGACGAACATCAGGATCATCCGGTACTCCGAGGAGGTCAAGGATCCTGACGAGTACCTGAGGGGATTCGAGGGAGACAGGAAGAAGGAGATCAAGCGGCTCCAGGAGGAGGCGGTGGACTACCTCACCTGGGAGATCGGCGAGATCGCCACGCTGGAGACTCTGGAAGAAAGGCTCAAGGCTCTGAAGGTCCGGAAGGTCTTCACTGCCATGGCGGAAATGGTGGAGGCGGAGAAGCAGGTCTTCGTCGAGAAGGTACAGCGCCTGGGCTTCAGCAAGGAGGCGATCGAGGAGCAAATCGACACCAACCAGGACCTGAGGCACGAGCTGGCCGTCTACTTCGAGACCGTGCCGAAGAAGGACTGTGACCCGAACTATGTGGCCTCGCTGATCTTCAAGCACCTGGGGCGGGATGGAAGGTTCTTCCGGGATGGGATGGCGAACACCTTTCTGCTGTACCATCACCAGATCTATGAGATAGGGAGTAACCGGCCCTTCAATGCCCTCATCAAGAAGATGACGGGCCTACTGCCCACGAAGGAGCCGGGGAGGTCTGTGTGGGAATCCCTGGCGAGCGAAGCCTATAACGCCGGGATGAGGATTGACCTGGCGAGCTGGATCAGCACAGACAGGGTGAACGACACCATCTATATCAACCTGAACTCCCCGAACAACGGCATTATCAAGATCAACAAGGACAAGATCGAGGAGATCCCCAACGGGCTGAACAAAGAGGGGGTGCTGCTAAGGTCCTCCAACAAGATCATGCCGCTGAACTTCCTGCCCGACGCTGACATTGCAGAAGGCATGAAGGCCCTGCAGGAGCTCGTGTTTGAGAACCTGACCTGTGATCGAAAGCAGAGATACCTGATACTGCTCTGGATGTTCTCGGCCTTCCTGCTGGACTTCAGCCCCTACATGGCGCTGATGAAGTTTTCCGGCGCATCTGCCTCGGGCAAGACGACGGCGGCAAGGCTGCTTTCTCTGCTGATCTATGGCAACGAGCATCTGGGAGACCCTTCTGCGGCGGCGGCCTATGCGGTAGCCGCTCAAAACCCTCTTCTGATCATCGACAACCTGGAGCATGACGACTTCACCAAAAACATCCTGAAGTTCCTCCTCCTGAGCGCCACGAAGGGCAGCAAGGAAAAGCGCACCCAGGGTACAGACAGCGAGACCATCCAGGAGAGCCCCAAGGCCCTGGTGCTGATCACGGCGATAGAGCCGTTTGTTAAGGCGGAGCTGATCAACAGGACCTATGACATTGAGTTCTCAGGTCAGTACAAGTCCGACGGGTTTGTGGAGGACGAGGCAATCAGGGAAGTCTTGAAAAAGAGGGACCTGATCCTTTCGGCGATGCTGAAGTTCATCAGCCGGGAGATCCTGCCTAATCTGGAGAAACGGAAGGACTACATCACCATCCTGAAGAAGGAATACAAGAACCACAGCAAAAACAGGACGGATGAATACCTGTCGCTGCTGATGCTGATGCTGGAGAAGGTGCTGAAGTACATCCCGCTGTATGGGCCTGATGATTTCCTCTACGGCATCGAGACTGGAGATAAGGAGATCCGGAAGGCCTGGATTGAGTACCAGAACGCCCAGGCGAAGGAGATGGAGACCTCAAGCAACAACATCATCAAGCTGCTGGATGGGCTGGTACAGGAGTACGTGCTGAAGATGAAGGACCTGCAGCCTGCCTTCCACCAGGGGTATGACGAGGAGGTCTATTGCTACACTCACCCGGAGTATGGGCTGGAGCTTGTCAAGACTAAGGCCGAGGTGAGTCGGGATGAGGCAAGCGGAGAAAATTACACCGTGGCGCACATCGAGTTTGTCACCACCTCAAAGGAGCTCGTGCCTGCTTTTGACCGGTTCTGCAAGAACAACGGGATCAAGAACCCCTACCCAAATGCCGCTGTGTTCGGGGAGAGGTTCAAGAATGACCGGCCACTGCTGACCAAGAGCGGATGGGAGCTGCTTTATAAGGAGGGCATAGAGCCCTACCATAAGATCGTCAGAGGGTATAAATTCTGGAAGTTCAGGAAGACAATTATCAGGTAGGTGGTGATACGTGGTGATACGCTCAGTAAATATTCCTGGAAAAGAGTCGGTCGGGGTGAAACAGGGTGTTTTTATGTTACTTTTTGTAACATTTTTTATTTTTTTCTCCCTCTGTAAAAGTTTCTGGCATACTTTTCTAAAAACGCATCACCACATCACCACTTTACCCTCAAATCCTTTATTGACAATGATTTGATAGTGGTGATACGGGTGGTGACACGGGGGTGACACGGGGTGACGCGCTGGTGACACGGAAAGGGGTGGTGTGAGCGTGTCACCACGGGTTAAGTATATGATTTTAAACAATAATAGTCAAGTGGTGACGCGGGTGACACGGAAAAAATTGGAGGTTATAATTTCATGAATTTGACTGCTAATGAGAGGATTGACCAGGAGAAGTATTGGCAGATTTGTCGGGCTTTGGACTTCATTTTAAATAATAGTAAAAAATTCAAAGAGTTACAAATACAAAAAAGCGTGTCACCCGCATCACCACGCAGGGAAGAAGTCACTATTATCGGGTTTTCTATGCAGCTTTGCAAGGCGATTTTGCAGGCCATAACTGGTCTTGAGGAACCTTCCCTCTTCAGGTCCGAGCTTTCAATCAGCCATTTTTGGACCTGTTTGAGCAGCAAGGCCTATGTGGAGGATGCCTTTTATGCAGGAGAAGGCTGGATGATTGAAGGCCCTGTTGCCCTGAAAGAAGGGTCAAGGTACCTTTTGAGGCGTAAAAGGTGACAAGAAAAAGAGTTCTATCCACTCCCTATTATTCCTTTCAAGGGATGAAAAGACTTATGAGGGATAAGGTTTTAAGGTCATTCCCTGTGGCGAGTCTGTATTGTAGTAGGCAAGGTTCGTGCCAATAATGGACGGATTTAACGGAATTAGAGTAGGGTTTTTTTATCGCACATAAATATAAAAAGTGCGATAAGGGGTATATAGGTATACGGATAATCAACGACTTAGGGAGGGACGAAGTAATGAATAGTGCGGTAAGGATGGGGATGGACGGGATGGAGAGGGCTGGAAGGGACACCCCCCCTCAAAAGATAGGGGCGGGGGTGGTCAGGTCGCTCCCCAGTTGCTCCTGTAATTTGGGAGTGATTCCTAAGGACTCTTTTAGGGAGTGGGTCGGGATTGGGAAAGGGGGGGCGCGGGGGGGAGAGACATGGACATGAGGGAGCTGGTCCCCGGATTCGAGCGGCATTACCGCCAGCACGTTGGGCTCAAAGAGGCCTCCCTGGTCTCCTACACCCAGAAAGTCCGCGAGTTCTGCGCCTGGCTGGAGGGCAACGCCTACACGGTAGAGGCTCAGACCGTCACCCGTCGACAGATCGAGGAATATCTTGACTGGTGCTTTCGTCAGGGCAACATCAACGCCACCCGCCGGACAAAGATCATCGCCCTTCGCCGCTTCTTCGACTTTCTGGTCTATGAGGAGCTCCTCCCGTCCTCTCCGGCGGACCGCATCCCCCTTCCCCGTGTCGGCAGGCGGGCCGTGAAGACCTTTACACAGGAAGAGGTCCTCAGGCTCTTCCTGACCTGTGAGATCCTCACAGAGAAGGGGCTCCGTGACGTGGTCATCTTCATCCTGGCTGCGTTTGGGGGGCTCAGGGGTATGGAGATATGCAATCTGAGGGTAGAAGACTGCATCTGGGACGGAGACCGCTTCTGGCTCCAGGTGGTGGAGTCAAAGCACGGTGAAAACCGGATCATCACCAATATCTGGAAACTTCCTCAGCAGTTCCTCCAGTCTTACATGCAGCTCCGCATCTCCTCTCACGGTGCGGGGCCGGGAGATCCTCTCTGTGTATCCATGTCGAGGAAACGCCTCACTCCCGGAGCCCTCGACAATCTCCTCAAGGAGAAGGCCCGCAAGGCCAAGATCAGGAAGTCCGTGGTCAAGATGCATATGTTCCGGGCCACCCACGCCACGGACCTCATGAAGGTGGAGGGCTGGGACATCCACAGCGTCTCCAAGCGCCTCGGACATCGGGACATAAGGACCACTGCTGATAACTATGTGGCCTCCTGGGACCCTGTACGGAAACGTTTCCCTTCCCTGGCCTCGTACTGGAAGGTGTTTAACCACAAACTCTGGCAGGAAGGCGGGGGGGAAAAAGGATGAAGACTATAGCATGGTTCAGTGCGGGCGTTTCGTCTGCCGTGGCTATCAAAATGGGGATTGCCGAGATTGATGAAGTTATTTATATCCATATTAACGACCAGCACCCGGACACGCTCCGGTTCGTGAAGGACTGCGAGGAGTGGTTTGGGAGGCCGATTACTATCTTGCAAAGTCCGTACCGGAGCGTTGAAGGTGCTATCAAAGGTTGTCCTCAAAGGCTGAACGGATCGGGATACATCAACGGGCCGCGAGGGGCATCCTGCACGCGCTATCTGAAAAGGCGCGTGCGCAAGGAATGGGAGTGTGACAATCAATGGTTTAACATATTTCGTTATGTGTGGGGGATGGATTGTGAAGAGGCTACCCGCGCTGGACGTTTACGAGAGACTATGCCAGAAGCAGAACATGTATTCCCGTTGATGGAGAGCAGCATCACGAAGGAGGAGGCCCACGGCATTTTACGCCGTGCTGGAGTGAAACGTCCTGCCATGTACGAACTCGGCTACCATAACAACAACTGCGTGGGATGCGTTAAGGGCGGCATGGGCTACTGGAATAAGGTTAGGGTAGACTTCCCAGACGTATTTGAGGCGCGGGCCAAGCTGGAGAGGGAGGTCGGAGCGTCGTGTATTAATGGCGTGTTCCTCGACGAATTGGAACCTACCAGGGGCCGTCACGGAGACCCCATTTGTGATGACTGTGGGATACTGTGCGAACTGATGGTGATGAAGGAGGCCTATGCAGGAGAACCGTGAGGCGGTCTGGAGGCTCTTCAGGAGGCTCTGCAACGAGATGGGGGCAGAGAGTGGGGAGAAGGTCATCAAGCTTATCGTGGAAGAGCTGGGAGGCCTCAGGGTAAATATCCCGAGCCTCCATGACCTCTACCGGCTGGAAAGAGATAGAAAGATTCTCGCCATGAACCGGGGAACGAACCATAAGGAGATCGCCATTATCTTTAATATCTCTGTCCAGCAGGTCAGAAGGGTAATACGGAACAGACATTTTTATTCACAGAATGGCAATATGTGAAGGGGGCGTTCAGGAGCAAGCCCGTAGCCGAAGCCCGCGAGATCACCGGAGAGGCAGCAAATATCCTATCCTCCATGATCTGACTATGCTAAAGCATAGTATGTCCGCACAAAATTAGCACAGGAGGCCCCTTAGGGGCGAGGCGATATACTGTATATATTATCACTATGAACGGGGGGGTGTTATGAGATTGGAACTGGAAGGAGAATCACCTTTTTATAGCCATTACAGACGGCTCCAGGAAGTCCTTGGAATGGGCGCAAGGCATTGCGAAACCACATTGTCCAATGACTCATGTGTCTACACAAAATTAGGGTGCCAAGGCTGTTGGTTCCCCGGAACGGTGGATATTGCTGCCTATGAGAAATCTTTTCCAAAAGATATATAGCCTTTAAAAAATTCTCATCATCTGCCCGACGATGAGCGGGTTTTCTGGTAAAAATAGCCCAAAGGTGCAAACCGGAGGGTTATTTTTTTTGGACGACAAGGCGCGGGCAGATAGAATAAAGCAGTTGAAGACCAGCCTCACGCTGGTCAACGTCAGCCTTACCAACGCGGGGAATAAGCTCAAAGACGGGCATGTTATCTCGCCCTCCATTATTGAGGAGCTTACTTCCCGGCAGGCCCAGCTCAAGGCCGATATCGAGCGCCTTGAAAATGGTGAGGATCTTGAAGCTCCTCACCCCTCACCCCTTACCTCTCACCCTTCTCCTGAGCCCGAAGGCGACGAGTACGGCATCCCCGAGCGTCTCCGCGTCAAGCGCCGCCCCTATACCCTTTCACCGGAAGCCCTAAAACAGCGCAAAGACGCCGCCAACAGCCCGGCCAAGGCCGATGCCATGAAGGGCAACCGCAACGCCTGGAAGCACGGTGAGAATGCGAAGGGCTTTCTACGCCAGATATTCAGGCCCTGCAAATCCACCTGTACGCAATATCCCTGTTCCCTGGTGAAAGAGGGTGAGACCGAGCCCGGTGAACAGTGTATTGATAAGGTCCAGCTCGCCCAGAGTCTCCACGCTTTCAACAAGGCCCTCTCCGAGGGCGACATCACAGACCTCAAAGACCTCGCCGCCGTGCGCCTGGCTGGTGGGTTTGAGGTTGTGGGGCAACTCCTCCAGGATATCCTCCAGGACGGAACTCTGATTAAGTCAGAAAAATTCGATAAGGAAGGCGGTCTCCTCGGTTACGATCTCAAGAGCCACCCATCCCTCTTCCATCTCGGCAGACTCATGGAGACCCTGAACCTCTCACCGGCTGATTTTATGATTACGCCCAGGGAGATTGCCAAGAAAGAGACTGACGACGAGGGAGTGAAGAACGCCGCAGACATCCTGAGCCGCCTGGCCGGGGTGAAAAAGCGTGAGGAATAAGGCCCATGCCGGTCATTGAGGCCATAGAGCCGGGCCAGCTCAGCGACCTGAGGCGGCGCATCGTTGTCCCTGCCGAGGAGTGGGACGCCTGGCTTCAGGGTTTCGACTGGACAAACCACCAGCTTGCCCGCGGGGAGGTCCCTGAAGGATACGCCAGCCTCCCTGAATTCCAGCTTGCCTGCATCTGTGATGACCCTGTCCTCTGGGCAGGCTTCTTCCTGCGCGAGCCCGACAACCCCGATGAGCCCTATAGGTTCTGGGACTACCAGAAGGAGAGTGTCAGATATCAGGGCAACACCCTCCACGAGTGCGGAGCCGAGGTAGGCAAGACGCGGGAGATCATCGCCTATACCCTTTTCAAGGCGTTCACCGTCTACCGTGGCAGCGGCCTTGTCACCGGCCCCATGTACGCCCATGTGCTGGAGATCGTTGACGGGATACTTGAACAGCTCTCCTGCAACCCTGACCTTTCAACCTCTCTTGTCCTCCACCGCAAACACCCGCACCACCATATGCGCTGGGGCAGCGGCTTTAAGATAGACTTCAGGCCCACAGGCTTCGACGGAGAGGCCCTCAGAGGCGTCCACGTGAGGACCTTCTCCCTCATGGACGAGGCCGCTAAGATCAAGAACCCCGACATTTTCAAGGAATTCTGGCGGGCCTCAAAGCCCGGCTGTGACCATAAGCTCTACTCCACGCCCGACGGAGACCGGTCTACGGTATTTTTCCGTCTCTGCCAGAAGGCCGAAGGTAAGGCCCTTGATGAAGACCCTCAGACAGGAGAGGCAAACCTCAGCTTCCGGAAATTCCACTGGAGCAAGGAGCTGATGCCTGTCCCCTTCTGGACCCCCGAGCGCCGCCGGTTCTACATCGAGCAGTACGGCGGTGAGGACTCCCCCGGCTACCAGCAGAACGTCCTCGGCAACTGGGGCGACCCGGAGAACAGCGTTTTCCCCTGGTACCAGTTTCAGCGGCTTCTCAAAGACATCCCTGATTACCGGTGTCTCAAGATCCTGGTGGATGATTCCCAGGGGCAGGTCTCGCTCTACGGGTACGAGCTGCGCAGCACAGGGCTGCAGCCCGACGGGTCCGCGGGCAAGCCTGAGCCTGTCATCCTCATGGACCTCCGCATCCTCAAGGGCGCCTTCGATATTCGGGCAGAGCTCAAGGCCTTTTTCTCCTCCATCCCCGGCCTTCTTTTCGGCGGAGCTGATCTGGGCTTTTCCCAGGACCCCACGGAGATCAAGATCAAGCTCATTCTGGGCCGCGTCCACCGTACCGTTGCCAGGATCCAGCTCAAGGGCGTGAGTTACGACCAGCAGGCGGACGCCATAGACGCCCTGGACGATATCTTCGATTACGGCCAGGGCCGCATGGGCTGGGGTGTGGACTTCGGCAACGCCGGTTCTGCGGTCTGTCATATCCTCCAGAATCAGGAGCTCTACAGCCACAAGCGGTTTGAGGACCGCCTCACCGGCTACCTCTTCGGCGCCACCTATGAGGCCGTGGATGAGGAGGGAGAGGTCATCATGGACAAGCACACCGGCAAGCCGGTCAAGCTCACCGCCAAGGAACTGGCCACAGATCTCCTCGTCAAGAAGATGCAGCGGCAGGAGCTGGAATACCCCTATGACCCCGACACCATACTCTACTACCCTAACCATACCTACCGCGAAGGGGAGCGGCACAGGATCTACAAGAAAGAGGACGACCACCTCATTGATGCCGACAGGGCCTTGACCCTGCGGATCATCCTCCCCGGAGAGGGGCAGGAAGACTACTTTGCCTGCGGGAGCAATCTGCGATGAACATATTCGGCTACGAAATCAGAAGAGCACAGAAGGCCCCGGAGAAGCCTTCCCGGCCCCAGATCAACAACGCCCAGCCCCAGGGCTGGATGACGCCATGGTTCCAGGACTACTGCATGAGGAAGGTCTCCGGGGATTTTTACGAGGTCCTCCGCGAGGGAATCCCCCTCATAGACTCCGCCATTCGCCGCCTCATTAGCCTCAACGGCACCATCAGGATCATCGGCGACAATGCCGCCCTGGTGCGTGAGCTGGAGGACTTCTGCCTCAACGTCCCGGTGAACGACACCCAGCAGGGCATCCATTCTTTCCTTGAAAATGCATCCAACGAGACCTTTGAACAGGGTTTCGCCCTCGCTGAGTTCGTGGCCACCACAGACATGAAGGACATCGCGGGACTCCGCGTGGCGGACAGCAAGGATATCGTCTACCGCCGCAACGCCGAAGGAGTGGCCGGGCCCTGGTACCGCCAGCCCGGCAGCAGACCCCTCAACCCGTATGCCCTTCCAGGGACCCTCATTGACCGGATCATCAATGCTCAGTACGGCCAGATCATCTCCGTGACGGGAGGGCAGGAGGTCAAGCTCAACCCCGCCAACAAACTCTATTTCAGCATCAACAACGAAAACTCCGACCCCTATGGCGTGAGCATCATGCGTTCCATGGAGTTCTGCTCCCAGATTCTCGTGACCATCGAGAACAGCTTTAAGCATGTCTTCGAGCGGTTCGGAGATCCCATGTTCCATGTCCACTACAAGGCCTCAAAATCAGGCAACTCAGAGAACCTTGAGGGCAGGAGACAGGCCCTTCAGACCGACTGGAACACCACCATCAACGCCAAAAGGGCGGGGAAAAGCTCCGACCTGGTCACCGCCGGCAGCCTCGAATCAGACGTCGTCATCAAGGTCATCGGCGCAGACAACCAGGTGCTCGATTCCACCGTTCCGCTCAGGCACGTTCTGGAACAGATTGTCAGCAAGACAAACCTTCCGGCCTGGATGCTGGGGATCTACTGGAGTACCACGGAGAGGATGGCAACCCTGGAGGTGGAGAGCGCCCTCCAGGACGCCAAGATCAGGCAGCTCGCCATGCTCCCCCAATTCATCCGCCTCTTCTCCACCGTCCTCACCATGCGGGGCAGGAAGTGGAAGACCATCACCACAGACCCTGCCAAGGCCGGAGATTGGGGCATCATCTTCGAGACACCGAACCTCCGTGACCTCGTGGCCCAGGCACAGGCAAGATTCCTCAACGCCCAGGCGGATATGATGGGCTCTGCCGCAAACTCCACACAGACCACCGTCAGCGTGGGCGGAGCTACAGTAACCACCCAGATCACGAAAACAGCAGATTCCCCCATAGAAAAGGGGGACAAAGGGGGTTGTGGCTGTGGTTGTGAAACGCATGGGAAGGGCGTAAGGCCTTACGCCCCTACAGGGACAATTAAAGAATTGCAGCGCCCCACCCCCTGGCCCGAGCTGGACAAGGTAGAGGCCGAATATGAGGCCACCCTCAAGGATTCATGGACTGACCTGACTGACCAGGTCCGAACCATCCTGAAGCTTGAAGACCAGAAAGCTCCGAACCTTCCCGGAGAGGTCCGAACCAAAGAGGAGCAGATCACCCAGGAGACCTTCACTTTTTCTCAGAAACAGCGTGACGCCATCATGAGGGCCATGGAGAACAACATCTCTGCCTATGACACCACGGCTGCTGACTCCCCCATCAACTGGTACTACGGTCAGTCCTACAGCCTCGGCCTCATCCAGGCGGGGAACATGCTCGGCAAGGAGCGCCCTATCCTAGACATCATCAAGAACAGCGAGATCTACGACGAGCTTCGCCGCACAGGCTTTGACCTGCTGAAGGACAATGCTACAAAGGCCATCGTGAAACAGATCATCCCGGCCATAGAAGAGCAGGTCATCGCCGGAGCCAATCCCCGGACCGTGGCCTCACGGCTCAACAAGCTTTTCGGCGATAAGAACTCAGACTGGGAGCGGCTGGCCCGGTCAGAGATGTCCATGGCGGCTGAAAGGGCGAAGCTCGACGAATGGCAGGAGTGGAAGGTAAAGATGGTGGAGTTTACTCCTGCTCCTGACGCCTGCGCCATCTGCATGGCCCTCAAGGGAGATTACAAGATCAGCGAGGCCCCAATCCCCGTAAAGAACACGCATCCCCGTTGCCGCTGCAGTACCCGGCCCGCGAAGAGCGAGGTCTGAAAAAATGCTCATCATCTGCCAGAAGATGAGCGTGAATTCTGGTAAAACATGATGCAAAGGAGAAAAGCCATGGCAGAGAAACAGGGAAAGAAAGACAAAATCACGGAGACCGATAAGGCTGAATTCAAGGCCGCCCCGGTGATCCGCAAGGGCGTTATCACCATGCGCAACGGCAAGCCCACGCGGGTCTTCTTCGAAGACGGCAAAGAAGTGGGATCGAAAGACGCATGAAGAAATGCAAACCGAGGAAGCCAAAGAGATGAAGCTCGCCAAGACAACCCAGATAAAGGCCCTGGGGGCAGGGAAGGCGGTCACGGATGAGCAGCTCGGCCAGATCAACCAGCTTGCCCTCGTCCCTCTGACAGCTGAACAGGTCCACGTCCGCCGGTACCTCATGGCACACAACGGCATAGATCGTGACCGGGAACGGTTTTCCGAGCCCCTCCTTGACGACTTCGCCCGCACCCTCCCCGGCAAAGGCTTTTTCGTAGAAGGCCACCCCTCTTCCTGGGGCGGCAAGGGTGGCCCCGGAGAGGGCCGGTATTTTTCGGCATCCACAGCAGACATGACCCCTGAGGAGTTCACAGCCCTCACCCGCGAGACTATCGCCCTCCCCGAGGGCGTCACCTCCGCCAAGGTCCTCTGGGGAGATGCCTATCTCCTCAAGCTCGATAGCAATACAGACACCCTCGCCAAGATAGACGGCGGCATCTACTCATTCACCAGCATCGGCTTCAGCGCTCCATTCTCCTATGTCACCGACGAGAGGGGGAATGAGCTTTACGGAGAATACAAATCACGGGGCGAGGCCCTTGAGGGATCCCTGGTGTGGCTCGGCGCGCAGCCCGGAGCGGGGGCTACAAAAAGCAAGAAGACAGAAGTCAGAACACAGAACCCAGACGAAGGAGGGATACAGAAAATGAAAGAATTTCTGAAAACCCTTGGGACAAGGTTGAAAAAAACCTTTACCGAGGACAACGCAGTTGAGGAGATCCTGGGCGTCATCGCTGAGAAGGACGCGAGGATCGCGGACCTCACGCCTAAGGCAGCGGACGGGGAGACGTACCGGAAGAACCTGGTGGAAGACGTGGTCAGGTTCGGAGCCCTTATTGGGGAGATCCCCACGGAAGAGGCAACACAGAAGGTCGAGGCCGATTTCATCGCCACATGGCCCATAGAGAGGGTCAAGGACCTCAGGGACAGACACGAGGCCAAGGCCCGCACCAAGTTCCCGGACAAGTTCACCTTCCAGGGCAAGGACCAGGCAGCCAGGGACGGTAAGAACAAGGAGGCCGAGGAAAAGGCCGCGACAACCACAGGCAGAAAAGACTACACCGACCCGAAGCAGAACGAGCTCCTGGGGCTGGTGGGCAAATAAGGAGGTAACGAACAATGGCGGTAAAAGTCAGAGACGGCCTGGATCAGGTCAGGACGGTCAAATACACCCACAGCTCAGCCACGGTGAAGGACACCATCTACCTGTTCAATGGCATCCCCATGCTGGCGATCAACAGCTCAGACGCCAACGTGGCGAACATCTTCCTCGTGTCAGGGCTGGTGGAAGGGGCAAAGGTGAGCGCCCAAGCCTGGACAGCGGGCCAGAAGATCTACTGGGACAACGGCAACAGCCAGTTCACCACCGCGGCCACCGGGAACACCCTGGCGGGCATAGCCAACGAAGCAGCGGCTAAC
>JBAZFD010000018.1:0-13710 GCA_041653575.1 Thermodesulfovibrionales bacterium | reverse complement strand
ACCCCCTGGTGCATGAGATTATGGAGGGTGTAGCAGACCCTGGGATGGCTCATGCCCTGGTACTTGTACATCTCATAGAGGAGCACCGGCACGAGGCCTGTCTGCCAGTCGTGGCAGTGGATCACATCGGGGTGCTTGCCTGACTTGGACAGAAACTCCAGGGCCGCCTTGCTGAAGAAGGCGAACCTCTCTGGGTCGTCGTTGCTGCCGTAGAAGATCCCCCTGTTGAAGTAGTTTTTGTCTGAATGGGGTTCTATGAAGAAGCATTTCCTGCCGTGGACAAAGCCGAAATAGACGGAGCAATGGACACTGTAATTGTAGAAGGGGACCCAGAGGTCATTGTACACCTTCTGGAGGCCGTAGATATGGTCGTACCTCATGCAGTCATACTTGGGGAGGATGATCTCTACGTCATTCCCCCTGATTTCAAGCTCATGGCAGAGGCCGAAGACGAAGTCTGCCAGCCCTCCTACCTTTGCTACCGGCGCGCATTCAGATGCTATGTGGACGATATACATGTCGTGGCGGCCTCCGAAGAATAATGTGTATAATTGTATCACAGGATCGGGAAATCAGAACCTTTCCGGATTCCGGAGACCTTTCCGGAGTGTGCTATAATGGCATTTATGGAAAGACTTCGTCTTGAAAAAATAAGGCCTTCTGTTGCACAGGCAGCGGGGCCTTTCTTCATAGAGATCCTGGAGCGACATGCAGGGGATATTCATTCCCTCCATATTGTCGGGAGCTCTGTTACCCCAGACTTCAGGGAAAAGGGCTCGGACATCAATTCCCTTGTGGTCCTCAGGGGCATGGACCTGAGCTTCATCGAGTCCCTGGCGCCCCTGGGAAAAAAGTACAGCAAAAAGGGGATAGCCGCCCCCCTCATCATGACCCCGGACTACATCATGACCTCTCTTGATGCCTTTCCCATGGAGTTCCTGGACTTTCAGCTCATCCACGAGACAGTATACGGAGAGGACATCCTGAAGGAGCTGCCCATAGACAAGCTGCACCTGAGGCTCCAGTGCGAGCGGGAGGTCAAGTCCAGGCTCGTAGGTCTGCGGCAGGGCTACCTCTCTTCCCTGGGAGACAGGGAGCGGGTTGAGGCTCTCCTCATCCGGTCCATAACTGGTTGCTTCCCCCTCTTCAGGGCCATCATCCAGCTTATGGGGAAGGTCCCTCCTGTGCAGAGGGCCGAGGTGATCAGCTCTGTCAGGGAGACGGCAGCCCTGGAGACTGACATTCTTGAGAGGCTGCTCCGTCTGAAGTCCGGGGATCTCAGGCCCTCAAAAGAGGAGCTGAACCTGATCTTTGAAGAGCACCACGGGGTCCTTGACAGACTTGCCGGTTTTACCGATGAAATCCCTCAGGCATAGCCTCATCCTCCTTATCGTTCTCCTCCTCCTCCCGCTGCTTCCTGCCGCGGCTGCAACGCCTGAGCCTCCGGCAAGGCCTGCTGAATATGTGGTGGACCTGGCCCGGATCATCAATGACGGCACAGAGGCTGCGCTCAACAGGTATCTGCGGGAGCTGGAGCAGAAGACAACAGCCCAGGTGGTGGTCCTCACCATCCAGAGCCTCGACGGCGAGGATATAGCGGGGTTCTCCCTCAGGACAGCAGAGAAATGGAAGCTGGGGCAGAAGGGGAAGGACAACGGTCTGCTTATCACCGTGAGCGTGAATGACAGGAAGTACCGGCTTGAAACAGGCTACGGCCTTGAGGGCACGCTGCCGGACAGCTTCGTCGGCACCGTGGGAAGGCAGTACTTCGTCCCCTATTTCAGGAAAGGGGATTACGGCACAGGCATATTCCAGGGGACTCTGGCGGTGATCCAGAGGATTGCCGTGAGCCAGGGAGTCCAGATCACCGGGATGCCTGCGCCCCAGATGATCCGTAGACCGAAGAAGCGTGAAATAGGCCTTCTCGATGCTGTCGCAGGCATTTTTTTGCTGGGAGGCGCTCTCTACCTTCTCATCAGGCATCCCCGGCTCCTGCTCCTCTTTCTCCTGAACTCATCCATGGGCAGGCGGGGCGGAGGATGGTCCAGCGGCAGCGGTGGCTTCGGCGGCGGAGGTGGAGGCAGCTTCGGCGGCGGAGGATCATCAGGGAGTTGGTAGATGAGGATTATAACTCCGGGTAAATGGATCCCTGTTTCCTTATCCATATCTGAAGAGCAATTTATAAACAGATTCCTAACAAGGGAGGTTGTATGAGCACAGGATTGAAGATTGCGTTAGCAGTTCTGGGAATTTTTGTCATAATCGGCATTGCTCTGGGAGGCTGGGGGATTGACCAGTACAACAAGGTCATATCCATGGACGAGCAGGTGAAGTCTCAGTGGGCTCAGGTGGAGAACCAGCTCAAGAGGAGGTACGACCTGATACCCAACCTGGTTGAGACGGTGAAGGGGTATGCGAAGCACGAGAAGGAGCTGTTCGAAAACATTGCAAATGCCAGGACAAAGTATTTCCAGGCAGGCTCGGTGAAGGACAAGATCGCCGCGTCCCAGCAGCTGGAGGGTGTCCTCTCCCGTCTCCTCGTACTGAAGGAGACCTATCCTGAGCTGAAGGCCAATGAGTCCTTTCTCAAGCTCCAGGACAGCCTGGAGGGGACAGAGAACAGGATAGCCGTGGAGCGGAAGAGGTACAACGACGATGTGAAGACCCTGAACACCTACCGGAGAAGCTTCTTCGGCAGCTTCTTCGCAGGCATGGCAGGCGTGGGTGAGGCAGAGTATTACGAGATCCCCGAGGCGCAGAAAGAAACACCGAAGGTGAACTTCCAGTAGCCCTGAATAACGAAAGAGAGCGGCTGATTACAAATCAGCCGCTCTCTTTTTTTGGTCTCATCCCCGCTTGAGATCTAAGGAGCTGCGGGGGCTGTCCAGCTCTTCAGCCGATGGGTTACAGGGGCGTTGTCTGCCCAGTAATCAACCCACTTCACCATCATGAAGCCCGGCTTCACCCACTCATACCAGTCGGTAACCCCTGAGCAGTTGGCGCATTTGTTGTGAATCTTCAGGCAGTTGGTGAATGTCCCTGCCGGAACGGTCACATTCTCAATCGCCTCGATCTTCCTCTGGATCTTCTGCCCTGAGTTCTCTATGTAGGACCATACCGTGCCCACTGCGGCCTTCTTCCAGATGATGTACTCTTTCCCGAATCCGTCATACTGGCGGACATCTGCTGCTGTGGAACGGATGCCGATCAGTCGGGACTCGCCCTGCCCCTTCTGGTCCAGGGTATAGTACAGCAGGGACGGAGGGATCTGGGCAAGGCCGCTGACTGCTATATTTTCCGTCCAATCCGGGGTGGAAGGGTTATTGTCGCTCACCGCGAATTCAAAGGTCTGTCCTATCGTAATCGGGATAAATCTCGTGTCAGCGGCAAAGCTGGAGCCTGTCAGGGAAAAAACTGCCAACAGGACAGAGAGCGCGAGCATTCTTGCTTTCATATGATTATCCTCCTTTATGGCGAACTATGGCGTTGTCACACTGATAAGCTCATGGACGGTCGGCGTGTCTCCTCCTGACCAGTAATCCTGCCATTTCACCATCATGAAGCCCGGCTTGATCCACTCAGTCCACTGGGTATTGCCGAAGCAGTTGGTGCACCTGTTCTGGTACTTGATGCATCCGGTAAATGTACCGTAGGGGACCGTAACGGTCTGGTTGAGCGCCACGATTTTTTTCTCTATGATCTTGCCGTCGCCTTCGGTGTATTTCCATGTGGTGCCCGCAGCCCCGGTCTTCCAGAAGACGGTTTCCTTGCCGAAGCCTGCGTACTGGTATACCGTTGTCGGTGTTGATCTCAGGCTCCTCGTCCCTGTGCCGAGCTGGGTTGAGGCGTCAACGGTGTAGTACTGCAATGCAGAGGGGATTGATGTCATGCCGCTGGAGGTCATTTTCTCCTCCCATGAGTTTGTGCCGTTGGAGGCATGGAAGACAAAGGAATACCCCACAGCAAAGGGGATCAGCCTGGTGTCTGCGGCAAAAGCGGAGGGACCAAGGGAGAGGGAGAAAACAAACAGCAGAAGAGAACTGAAGAGAATTCTTGCTTTCATAAGCCTTTCCTCCTTTTTGACGTTGCAGAGAGCCGACTCCGGGCTGCTGCAACATTTCGGGATTAATCGCGTTCCAGTATCTCCAGGAGCCTGTCCAGTTCGTCGAGGGAGTAATACTCGATCTCTATCTTGCCCCTCTTGTCCTTGTGCTGAATGCTCACTTTTGTGCCCAGGGAGCGGGTGAGCCTGTTTTCAAGGACCTCCACCTCAGGGAGCTTTTCCCTTTTTTTCTGTTCTCTCGGCTGGCTGAGCCTCCGGCAGAGCGCCTCAGTTTCCCTGACGCTGAGCCCTTTCTTCAGCACCTCGCCGACTGCTTCCATCTGCTGCTCTTCCCGTTCCAGGGAAAGGATCGCCTTTGCGTGGCCCAGAGATATCCGGCCTTCGTTGATGTAGGTCTTGATCCTATCGGGGAGCTTCAGGATCCTCAGGTAGTTGGCTATGGTGGCCCTGTCCTTGCCCACTCTCTGGGAGAGCAGCTCCTGGGTCAGGCGGAACTCCTTGAGGAGCCGCTGGAAGGCCTCGGCTGTCTCCACAGGATTCAGCTCTTCCCTCTGGATATTCTCGATAAGGGCTATTTCTATGGCATCCTGGGAGGAGATATCCTTGATGAGGGCAGGGATCTTTTTCAGGCCTGCCATGGTCGAGGCCCGCCATCTCCGCTCACCTGCAATAAGCCGGAAGCTTCCATCCCCGGTGCGGGAGACGATGACCGGCTGGAGCACCCCCTTCTCTTTTATGGATGCTGCAAGCTCCTGCAAGGCCTCTTCCCTGAAGACCTTGCGGGGCTGGTATTCATTGGGAATGATCCTCTCTATTTCAATCCTGACGACCTCATCCCCTCTTTCGGGGAGGAGGGCCTCAAGACCTTTGCCTAATGCTGTCTTCATTCAAGATCTCCTTTGCAAGACTGAGGTAGCTCTGGGCACCCCTGGACCGGGCATCATAGAGGATTGCCGGTTTTCCGTGACTGGGGGCCTCGCCCAGGGTGACATTCCGGGGAATCATTGTCTGGTAGACCTTTTCCTGGAAGTGCTTCCTCACCTCAGCCTCCACCTGCCGGGAGAGGGTGTTCCTGCTGTCAAACATGGTGAGGATGATCCCCTCTATGTCGAGGGAGGCGTTGAAGGCGTTTCTCACCAGCCTGAGCGTCCTTGAGAGGAGCCCCAGACCTTCAAGGGAGTAATACTCGCACTGGACAGGGACAATAACCGAGTCTGCTGCGACCATGCCGTTGAGGGTAAGGAGCCCCAGGGACGGCGGGCAGTCTATGAAGATGTAGCGGTACCGTTCCTTGATCTCTGAGACAGCTTTCAGCAGGAGCCGTTCCCGTTCCTCCTTCTGGACCAGCTCCAGCTCCACGCCGAGGAGGTCTACTGTGGAGGGGACCACATGGAGGTGAGGGATTTCTGTCTCAATAATAGCCTCCTCCAGCGAGGCTGTGCCTGAGTAGACATCGTAGAGCCCTTTGCGGACAGCCTCTTTGTCCACGCCGAGGCCGCTGGTGAGGTTCCCCTGGGGGTCTGTGTCTATGACGAGGATGTCCTTCTCAGCCAGGGCAAGGGATGCCGAGAGGTTTATGGCTGTGGTGGTCTTTCCTACGCCGCCCTTCTGATTGACTATGACAATGGTTTTTCCCATGAAGTCCTTTAGTGTATCATTTTTCAGAAACAACCTGCCTATTCAGGCTGCCGCCTGAACTCCCCGCTCTTCCCGCCCCGCTTCTCCATGAGCATGATACTGGAGATGATCATCCCCTTGTCCACGGCCTTGCACATATCATAGATGGTGAGGGCTGCAACTGATGTGGCGGTGAGGGCCTCCATCTCCACCCCTGTCTGGCCTGCCATTTTCACGGTGGTCCTGATATCCACCTTGTTCTCCTCATCGTCAAGGGCGAACTCAATGGTCACTGATGAGATATTCAGGGGATGGCACATGGGAATGAGGTCAGGGGTCTTCTTGGCGGCCATGATTCCAGCAACCCTGGCAACACCGAGCACATCACCCTTGGAGACGTTCCCCTCTTTTATGAGCCTCAGGGTCTCAGGTTTCATGAAAATGGAGCCTGCTGCCACAGCCTCCCTGTGGGACACCGCCTTCTCCGAGACATCCACCATCCGCGCCTTTCCTTCTTTATCAAAATGGGTAAGCTCCACTGTTCCCTCCTTTTTACCGTCGCTTTGTAAAGGTTTGAGGCAGGTCTGTCCATCCTCCCCCTGCGACATCAAAGTCTATTGCGGCGCCCATGCCGGGCCGGTGGCCTTTATCCCTGGCGGGGTGATCCGCTTCTGGCCCTCGCCGTTGATGAGCATGAGGTAGATCCCCTTGCCGCCGTCCCTGTCCGAGGTGAAGGCGATGTACCGCCCGTCAGGGGAGAAGGTCGGATCTTCGTTGTTCCCCCTCTCGGTAAGGCGGTTGAGCCCTGTGCCGTCGGCCTTCATCACGAATATCTGGTTCTTTCCCCCTGCCATACCTGAAAAGGCAACAAGGTCACCCCTGGGAGACCATGCAGGAGAGGTGTTGTAGCTGCCGCTGAAGCTGATCCTTCTGATCCCCTCACCTTCACTGTCTGAAATGTACACCTGGGGATTGCCCGACCGGTCTGAAACAAAGAGGACGCTCTTTCCGTCAGGCGAGACTGCCGGGGAGACATCAATCCATGGGGAGGATATGAGCTTCCTTCCGGTCATCCTCTGGGTATTTCCCACGTAGATATCTGAGCCGCCTTCCTTTGAAGAGGCAAAGACGAATTCCCTGCCGCCGGGGAAGAAGTTCCCTGCCATGTTTAGCCCCCTGAGCGAGACCATGTTCTTTTCCTTCATGCTGCTCATTTCAAGGAGACAGATCTCCCACTGCCTGTTCCTCTCCACGGAATAGAGGAGCTTTGTCCCGTCTCCGGACCAGCGGGGCATAAGGATGATCCCCCCTGTTGCGCCGAGACCGTGGCTCCTCTTGCCGTCCCAGTCTGCAAGGAAGAGTTCCTTCCTCCCTCCCTTGTCCGAGACAAAGGCGATCTTCGACCGGAATATCCCCTGCTGTCCTGTGAGGATCTTGTAGATCTCATTGGCCACGGAATGGCTGAGGGGCCTCATGAGGCCTGCCGGTGAGCTGTACTCCTTCCTCAGCACCTCCCTGCCATCGGATACATCATAGGCAAATACCGCAACCTTTATCTCCTTGCCTGAGGTGGTGACCCTCCCCTTTACCACCAGCTCGGCACCGACGCCTTTCCAGTTCCCGGCGCTGAAGGGCTGGTCCGGCCTCTCGATCTGGGAGGCGTCAGGAATGCAGTCAAAGAGCCCGCTAAAAGAGAGATCGTCCCTGACAATATCAGAGACCGCCCTGTCGCCGGTGAAGGGCTGGATGGCTATGGGGAGCTTCCTGATCTGGGGGGAGGTGATGTCAATGTAGACCTTCTCGGCAAAAGCAGAATTCAGAATAGATACAGCACAAAAAACTATGAAAAAAATGATGAATCTCTTTCTCATTGGTCTTCTCTCTCCTCCTGCCTTTTTAGTCCTGGCTCCTGAATTCCGGATTCTGGCTCCTGTCCTTTTTACGGTCTGAACCTCACGCCTATCTCCATCTCCCTGGGGGGAGGGGGGAGGGGGCTGGCAAGGTTGATCGCCCTCAGGACTGACCGGTCAAAGAGGGGATTGCCCGAGCCCTTTTCCATGCCGATAATGGTGACCTTCCCGTCAGCTGCGACCCTGATGGAGACGATTGCCTCAAGCCCCTTTCCCAGGCTCTCGGGGAAGATCCACTGTTTTCTGATCCCTGCCATGACCTGGGAGTAGTAGTCCTTTCCCTCTTTAGCGGCCGGCCCCTGTCCCTGCTTCCCCTGTCCTGAGCCCTGGCCTCCGATGCTTACCATCTTTCTGAGGGAGGCCATACGCTCTACCCGTTTTTTTGCCTCTATCGCAGCGATCCTGTCCTCAATCCGGCCTCTGTCGGTTTCCTTCCGGGCCGGCTTGAGGGGTTTCGCCTTCGCCTGCTTTTCAGCCGGGAGGGTCTGCTTCGGCCTCGCTTCAGCCTTGGACTCAGGGGCCGGAGGAGGGGGCATTTCCTTCTCCTTTTCCTCAGGAGCCAAAGATTCCGCTCCTCTTCCCTCGGGCGCTGAAGCAGGCATATCCACAAGGGAGACAACATAGGGGACCGGCAATTTCTCAGGCTGCGTGAACCGGACAACAAAAAAGACAGAGACAGCAAGCAAAAGATGGAGGGAAATGGAGCAGGTAAGGCCGCCCCGGAGGCCCTGCGGCTTCATGGCTGTGCAATCTTGGGCTCAGTGATCATGCCGAGCCTTTCTATTCCCGCCTCCTTTATCTCTCCCATCAGCTCTGCGACGAGACCATAGGGAACATCTCTGTCGGCCTTGAGGAAGACGCTGGGATTCTGCTTTCTGAGGGAAGAGAGCCTGAGAATCAGCTCATTCATGGATACAGGCGTCTCGTTGAGGAGGATTACCCCTCCTTTTTTCACAACAATGGTAACCCTTTCTTCAGGGGCGAGGTCTTTTCCCTTTGCCTGGGGGAGGTTCACATCTATCCCCTGCTGGAGAAGGGGGGCTGTGACCATGAAGATGATCAGCAGGACAAGCATAACGTCCACCAGGGGGGTGACGTTGATCTCTGAAAGGGCTGTCCTGTGTCTCTGGGTCTTCATGTCCTACCTGAGGATGTAGTCGACCAGCTCCTCAGAGAAGTCCTCCATATCAATGATCATCCGGTTTGCCCTGCTGAGGTAGTAGTTGTAGGCAACAACAGCCGGGATGGCTGCTGCGAGACCGATGGCTGTTGCGATGAGCGCCTCTGCTATGCCGGGGGCCACAACCGCCAGGGAGGCGGAACCTGCCGCGCCGATGCCCCTGAAGGAGCCCATGATGCCCCAGACCGTGCCGAAGAGGCCGATGAAGGGGCTGGTGGAGCCCGTTGTGGCAAGGAAGTTCAGGTATCTCTCAAGCCGGGCCGACTCCAGGGCGCTGTATCTCTTGAGCATCCGCCTCAGCTCCGCCTTGTCGGTGTACTGCTTCTCTGAGTAAACAGACCGGAAGAGGTTCGCCAGGGGGCTTACGGAGAACTTCTTCGATAGGGAAAAGAGATCCTTCGGGTCCTTTGAGGTCTCGTACACCCTGAGGAAATTGCCGGTCTCCTTGTCCGCCTTGCTGAAGTGGAGCCATTTCTGGAATATGATCGCCCAGGAGACGACAGAGAAAAAGAGGAGTATGGCGATGACCGCCTTGACCACGTACCCTGCCTGGAGGATTAATTGTATGATTGAATGTTCCATAGGTTTCCTGAATTAAAAATTTATATAATAACAGGGGTAAAAGTCAAATCCGATTGATTTTTATGGGACCCCTGAGTTATTTTGTCCTATGAATCTCTCCGGCATTGTCAGCTCCTTTCAGAACAAAAAAGTCCTCATTATCGGCGACCTCATTCTCGACAGGTACATCCACGGAAAGGTGAGCAGGATATCCCCCGAGGCGCCTGTGCCGGTGGTGGATGTGGTAGATGAGTCCTTTCTTTTAGGCGGGGCAGCCAATGTGGCAAACAACATCATCGCCTTGGGAGGCAGGGTCTCCATGGCCGGGATCAGGGGCATGGATTCAGCCGGGCGGGTGATGATGGAGCTCCTGGCTGAAAAAGGGATCTCCACAAAGGGGATTATCGAGGATAAAAGGCCCACCACCATGAAGACCAGGGTCATTGCCCACAACCAGCAGGTGGTGAGGTTCGACAGGGAAGATAAGAAGCGGCTTGAGGGAAAGAGACTCCTTCAGCTCATGGAATATATACGGGAGGCTGTCAGGTCCCACGATGCTGTGATCATCTCAGACTACAAGAAGGGCGTGATCTCCGCCTCCCTCATAAAGGCGGTTCTGAAGGCAGCAAAAGAGGAGCATACTTTTGTTGCCGTTGACCCTAAGGTAGGCCATTTCCATTTCTACAAGGGCGTCTCCCTTATCACCCCCAATCTCCATGAGGCCTCCCAGGGCTCAGGCGTGGAGATCAGGGATGAAAAGTCCCTTATCAAGGCAGGGACCACTCTCCTGAACAGGCTCTCCTGCGGCTCGGTGCTGATAACCAGGAGTGAAGAGGGGATGAGCCTCTTTGAGAGGGAAGGACAGAAGGGAGTTCAGGTGACCCACATCCCCACAATGGCGAAGAAGGTCTTTGACGTAACAGGAGCAGGAGATACGGTCATCGCCACCATCACTCTCGCCCACGCAGCAGGAGCAACCCTGAAGGATGCGGCAGTGATCGCCAACCATGCCGCAGGCATCGTTGTAGCAGAGGTGGGCACAGCCGTTACCACGCCTGAGGCGCTCATCCAGTCGGTGAGGCGTGAAGCGTGAGTAAACCAGAGATGCTTATGGCATCACAGAAGTATTCGATTCGGAGGATCAAATAAATGTCTATGTCTCACCCCTCACCTTTGCCTTCCCCCACCCCTTCGCCTGTTAAGGCTATCGCATTATATTCAGGAGGCCTGGACAGCACCCTGGCAATCATCACCGCCATGAGACAGGGGATTGAGGTGACTGCCATCACCTTTCTCACCCACTTCGGCTGCGACATTTCAGATAAATCCTCCTGTTCAAAGGACCCCTTCTCTGCGGCAGAAAAGTTCGGCTTCGAGGTGAAGCTCTGCCATCTGGCGGACAAGTTCATGGATATCGTGAAGAACCCCAAGTTCGGCCATGGCAAGAACATGAACCCCTGCTTGGATTGCAGGATCCTCATGCTGAAGGAGGCAAAGGCCCTCATGGAGATGAGGGGCGCTTCATTTATCATCACCGGAGAGGTGATCGGCCAGAGGCCCATGAGCCAACGGCGGGACACCTTCCCCAGGATAGACAGGGAGGCAGGTCTGGAGGGATTAATCCTCAGGCCCCTGAGTGCGAAGCTTCTGAAGCCCACCATCCCCGAGCAGCAGGGTCTGGTGGACAGGGAGAGGCTCCATGACTTTTACGGCAGGTCCAGGAAGCCCCAGATGGCGCTGGCTGCGGAGTTCGGGCTCACAGACTACCCTGCCCCTGCCGGAGGCTGTCTCCTCACAGACCCCATCTACGCCTACCGGCTGAGGGAGCTCCTGGAGCACAACCCCAATCCCTCCCTCACTGAGATCCATCTCCTCAGGCTGGGCAGGCATTTCAGGCTCTCTCCGGACTGCACCGTGATTGTTGGAAGAGACCAGAGGGAGAACGAGGGGATTGTCGCCCTGAAGGAGGAAGGAGACTGCCTCCTGAGGGCTGAGGGACACGCAAGCCCCATGACTCTCATAAAGGGCAAGGTGACTGATGAGGCGATCAGGACAGCAGCCTCATTCTGCGCCCGGTATTCAGACGGCAGGACGCTCCCCAGCGTGACGGTTTCATACATCAGGGCCAAGGAAAAGGAACTCATCACCGTTGCCCCTGCCGAGGAGGCAATGCTTGAGCCCCTCCGCATCCAGATGCCTGAGAAAAAAAGCAGGAGACGCCCTTCAGCAGCATAGACTCAAAGGCCTTTATCCTTCATGACGGGGCACTGGGCGACCTTCTTCTCTCAGTCCCTGTTCTCCGGCGTCTGGCACAGGACCACGCAATCCATCTCTGCGCCAAAGCCGGTGCAGCCGGATTTCTGAAAGAGATCGGCCTTGCCCAAGAGGTATCTGATCCTGGGAGCTCCTTCTTTCTCCCTCTCTATGCCGAGGAAGCGATCCCTGAATCCCAGGGCGCCTTCCTCAGCCGGTTCAGCAGCGGTCTGGTCTTTTCTGTTTCAGGCAACAGCTGTCTCCGGGAAAGGCTGAAGAGGTTTATTCCTCATGTCAGGCTCATCTCCACCATCCCCCCTCCGACTGAGAAGCTCCATGTTGTGGAGTTCAGGTGGCATCAGATCTCTGGGGGAGAGGCCTTTGCTGAGCCCTTCCTTCCCTGCCCCTGTTCGCTCAGGGAAAGGGCTACTGAATTTCTCTTCAGCCGCGGCTGGTCAGCCGGAAGACCTCTCATCGTGATACACCCCGGCAGCGGTGGGGCCCGAAAATGCTGGGGCAAGGAAAGATTCCACGGTCTCATGCAGATGCTGCGAGCAGCAATTGATCCCTTCATCATCCTCCTCAGCGGCCCGGCGGATGACCGACTGAGGGATTGGGCTGAGGTGACCGCAGGGGATGACGCTGCGATCATCCATCTTTCAGGCGCAGACCTGCCAACGGTCTTCAGTCTTCTCGGGAGCTGCGATCTCTACATCGGCAATGATTCAGGCGTCTCCCATCTCGCCGGCCTTGCGGGCTGCAAGGTGATCTCTATCTTCGGCCCTACAGACCCTGCTCTCTGGAGGCCCCGGGGAAGGGCGGTAAAGGTTATTGCACCTGAAGCAGACTGCGCCCCCTGCGCCGGATCGGCCTCCTGCAATGACAGGCAATGCCTGTCAGGGATATCCCTGGAAAGGGTCTTGCGGGAGGCTCTTACTTTTCAGCTGAAATAATGTCACTATATCCTGACGGCCTCATTTGCCTTTCATGGCCGAAGGAGTGGTGAGATGATGGAGCTGTGGCGGAGGCTGATACTGCTTGTCTGTGTCTGCGCAGGGATCTTTCTGTTCTTTTATGTCTCCCTCTCCCCCCTGGTGATTGCAGAACCGGTGGATTTTGCAGAGAAGCAGAAAAAAGAGGGGACCTACATGGGCTTCAGACTGCCTTCTGAAAAGGCGGAACTGCTCTCCCGGATGCCCCTCAGGGAGTACATCGCAGAGACCACGAAAGGCAGGCTCTTCAGTGTTGATGCCAAAGACTGGGGGGAGCTCTTTTCAGCCGCCTCAGCAGTGAAACAAGGGCTGCCTGCTTCAAAGGAGTGGCAACAAAGGCTCCCTTCCGACCAGTATCCCATGAAGCTCCTTTTTTTCAGGGCCGATGAGCAGCCGGTAAAGGGGTTTTCTGAACAGCTCAGGGAAGACAATGACCGGATCTTCCTCTCCCTGAGGGAGGGGGCCGAAACAGAGTACCTGAAGCTGGAGCTCCGGGCTTATAAGGACGAGGATTTTCATCCCGGCAGCGGGCTCTCAGATTATCCCCGCCCTCCGGGCTCAATGCTCTATCCCCTCCGTAAGCACAGCCTGGGACTGATCATCTTCGGCCTCGGCCTCTACATAATCCTCCCGTGGCCGGGGACAGATCACAGGGCGATCAGGTATGCCCGCTGGAGGATCATCCTCGGAGACATCCTCTCCTTTGTCGTCATCGCCCCTTTCTTCGCCTTCCCCTTCCTCATTACAGGGGGAGCCCTTCAGGCCTTTACCCAGGCATGGCCCCTCTTCCTCTTCTTCTGGCCCCTTTTCTTCATGGGCATCTGGCTTCTGGTCATTGCAGCGTGGTTTGCCGGTTTTTCCATTACAGTGACAGGAGACCGTCTGAAGATCTCTACCTACAACAGGGGGAAAAGGGCCTTCCCCTATAAGGATATGGAGTCGTTCCAGCCGGTCCTCTTCAAGCCTCCCCGCTGGCTCATTCTCCTGTCGTGGCTCGCCGCGCTCTCAGGCAAGGGCTCCACGAGGATCGGCGGCTCAGGAAGGGCCATAATCCTGAACAGTTCTGCGTCAGGGAGCCTATGCATAAGGATGAAAAATGGCGCGGAGATCTTCATCGCCGTAACGGACATGATG
>JBAZFD010000017.1:0-13742 GCA_041653575.1 Thermodesulfovibrionales bacterium | reverse complement strand
TTACTCCGGAGGATATCCGGAAGGGGAAGACAATGCTGGAACAGAAGACGGATGAGCAGAAGACGGAGGCCCCCCCCCTGTCTCCGGTTCAGGAAATGGAGGGCGATTCTCTCTTTGACAGGTACCGGCGCACCGGTGCCTACCAGGAGATAGATACACAGCTGAAACCCTTTGGTTATGATTTCTTTGCTTCATCGTCAGTGCAGTCAATGAGCGCCCGGAAGGATCTCCCTGTTGCACCGGACTATATTGTGGGGCCCGGCGACGAGGTGAATATTGTTTTGTGGGGGAGGGTCACCGCACAGTACAATCTTGTTATCGATAAAGACGGTAAGATCATCATACCCCAAATAGGCCCGCTGAATGTGGCAGGGATGACCTATGAGCAGATGGCCACAGAGGTGATTAAAAAAGTTGAGCAGATTGTAGGCGCAAACGTGAATGTCACATTAGGGACGCTCAAGAGTATCCAGGTTTTTGTCACTGGAGATATAAAGAGGCCGGGAAGTTACACTCTTGATTCTTTTTCGACTATTACGGCTGCCCTCCTCTCAGCAGGAGGCCCATCCCATATCGGTTCACTCAGGAACATTCAGCTCAAACGGAACAATAAAGTTATTGCAGAGATGGATTTTTATGCCTTTCTTCTCAAAGGAGACAAGTCAAAAGACCTGATCCTCAAATCAGGAGACGTTGTTTTTGTTCCCACTGTCGGTGCCCTTGCCGGGATAGCTGGCAATGTGCGGCGACCGGCGATATACCAGTTAAAAGGAGAATACGATCTGCAAACCCTTCTTGATCTCTCCGGAGGGCTCATCCCCAGTGCCTACACGCAGCAGATACAGGTGTCAAGGATTGTGAAGAACGAGAGACAGATTGTTGTTGATATCAACGATAAAAATCTCTCCAAGACAAAGGAGTTCACCCTTCAGGATGGAGACCTGGTGAAGGTCTTCCCTATTGTGGACAAGGATTCAAATGCAATAACTCTTTCCGGCAACGTAAAACGTCCTGGAAAGTACGAGTATAAGCAGGGGATAAAAATTGCAGACATTCTCAAGAGCGCTGCAGATCTTCTCCCTGAGACCGACTTCGATTACGGCCTCATCAAGAGGCTCAGGCCTCCCACAATGGAGACTGAGCTCATCCCCTTTGACCTTAAAAAGGTATTCGCAGGGGATACGGCTCAGAATATTGAGCTCCGGAGTCAGGACGTTATTTATATATTTTCAAAGTGGTTTTTTAAGAACAAACCCTTTGTTACTGTTGAAGGAGAAGTGAGAAAGCCGGGGAAGATAGATCTCCTGAATAAGATGACCTTGAGGGACGCTATCCTGAACTCCGAGGGCCTTGCCAGGATCGCTTACAGGGGAAAGGCTGCAATCATCAGGGTTGACGAGAGAAGACAGTTCAGGACCATATACGTCAATCTTGAAAAGGCAATGGCTGAAGATCCAAGGGAGAACATTCTTCTTCAGGACGAGGATCGGATCGTTGTTCACTCTATAGACGAGGTGGAGTTCCAGGAGACTGTCTCCGTACTGGGGAATGTCAAAACCCCGGGGAAATACCAGTATGTCCAGGGCATGAAGGTCAGTGACCTTGTATTTACTGCCGGCAATGTCCTTCCCTCATCCTATCTGGGAAGCGCTGAAATCATCTCCCAGGTGATTGAAAACGGTAAAATAGTAAGGACAGAGCACAAAAACATAGATCTGAAAAAGGCACTGGAGGGAGACCCTGAGCATAACAGGGCCCTCAAGCCTTATGATACCCTGACGGTGAAAAAGCTCTCCGATTGGGGTGAGGACAGGCTTGCAACCATATCCGGCGAGGTTCTTTTCCCTGGAACCTATAAGATCAGCAAGGGTGAAAAGCTTTCCGACCTCATTCAAAGGGCAGGAGGATACTCCGAGAATGCCTATCTCAGGGGTGCTGTCTTCAGCCGGGAGAGGGTAAAACAGTTGCAGCAGAAAAACATAGATGAGATGGTTGACAGGCTGGAAAGGCAGCTTCTGGTATCGGCAGTCGACAACCAGTCAGTCAAAACGCCTGATCCCCAGGCAATGACTGCCGAGCTGGAGGCCAAGAGACAGTTTCTGGCAAAGCTGAGAGAAGTCAAGGCAACAGGGAGGATGAGCATACGTCTGACAGATCCTGAGAATCTGAAGAAGACCCTTTTTGATATAGAGCTCGATAACGGTGATTCCCTCTCTATTCCCTCAAGCCCTAACAGTGTTCAGGTTATAGGGGCTGTTTATAACCAGAGCGCCTTTATTTATGATAAAGAGATGACGGTTTCAGATTATATTGATATTTCAGGGGGGTATGCTGAGAATGCCGATGATGACAATGTGTATATCCTGAAGGTTGACGGAACTGCCGTGAGGGCAAAGAACGGCTTTGCCGGCGTTGCATGGAACAAAAATGCCAGCAGATGGGAATTGGCAAGCCAGGGCGTGGAGTCGGGCGATACCATAGTTGTTCCTGAAGAGCTGGAGAAGATAAACTGGCTGAAGGAAATAAAGGATATAACCCAGATCCTTTATCAGATTGCTGTGACTGCGGGAGTTCTTATTGTTGGTTTGTGAGAAATAGGCACTGCAACATGGTAAACTCACGCTCCGGCTTTTTACCTCTAATAGCCCTTATCATGGGGTTGGTGATGACCTTTCTGGTCGTCACCAACCTGTCTTATGCCGGGACATATATACCTCCTGACGATCCTGTCTATGACAGCTTCCGCTATCTTGAGGCAGAGGGAGTTGTCAGCAGCGGACTGCTCACTACAGCTCCCATGACAACAGAGGAGGCGGTGCGTCTCCTTTCTGAGGCCGAAAAGAGCAGCGGAGAGAAGACTGAATTTATTAAGACAATGATGGAATCTCTGAGGAAAAGACTGAGAGATGACCTGAAAGAAGCAAGATTTGCGAAGCCTCTGGACTCCCTTCGTGCCAAATATATTTACGCTGATTCTGGCATGAAATCCCTTAGTTACAACAACGACGGAGATCTTTATAGCAAGGGCTCTAATGAGAGAATAGGCCTCACATCACGGGCCGAGTTGGGAAGGCTTTCTTTTTATATTGAACCGGAATTCAGACATTCTGACGGGGATACTGTGGTTGCCCTGAAAAGAGGCTATGGCGTTTTCAGTTTCAAGGGGCTGGACCTTACTGTGGGAAAGGATTCCCAGTGGTGGGGACCTGGTCGACACGGCTCTATTCTTCTTTCCAATAATGCTGAACCCTTTACTATGGTGAGGCTGACGAATCCACAGCCCGTGCTCCTTCCCTCGATCCTGAAGAGCCTTGGACCTTTCAGGTTTAATTTCTTTGTCACACGGCTTGAGAAAAACAGGAAAGGCCCATCTGAGCCATATCTCTGGGGGTTGCGGATGAATTTCAAGCCCCGTCCGTATCTAGAGATCGGGATTTCCCGCACTGCCCTCCTGGGGGGATCGGGACGGCCAGCAGGACTGTCTGTATGGCTGAAGAGTCTCCTGGGAGCAGGAGAGAACCAGAGGGGAACAGGCGGTACAGGAGACCAGCGAGCAGGGTTCGACGTGAAGCTGACCCTTCCCTTTTCTGTGCAGCCCATACAACTGTATCTGGATGCTGCTGGTGAGGACCAGGCCGGTTTCCTGCCTTATAAATGGGCTTATATGACAGGCGTTTATTTGCCGAGAATTCTTTCTTTTGAACGCTTGAGCTTCAGAGGAGAGTATGCAAATACTCATGTCTCCGGTTCCTCCAATGTCTGGTACAATCACGGTATCTATAGGGAAGGCTACAGATATAAGGGGGATATCATAGGCCATCACATGGGCACTGATTCCAGGGATCTTTTCGCTGAATTTTCATATCTCCTGCCCGAAAGAGACGGGAGAATATCCATTGCCTACGATAGAGAAGAACATAACCTTTCAAAAGTAGTGAGGGAGAAAAAGGATGAACTCTCCCTGGACCTTGAGATGAAGATAGGGAAGGAGGCGAATCTGGAGGCGTTTTACCGTTATGGAAAGTTCAGGAATTTCGAAAATATCAGCGGAAATGACAGAAATGCCCATGTTGTTGCCGCTGATTTTGAATACAGGTTTTAACTTTTTTTTTGTTCACTTTTTCTCAGGATTGCGCTGGATGAGATGCTTCAGGTTTTGCCTGTAGGCTCCGTTACCCCTTTGCTGCCGGTTTGAGAAGATGGGTATCTTTGAAATACGCAACATAGTCATTATGAGATAAAGTAATAGGATTATAAGTGGCTGAAGTGATTTGTTTTGTCGGTATCTACCTGTTAGAGATATAAATGACGGCTTGACAAGGCAATGTAAGCATGATATAACCTTATACTGCCTTGCGTTTTAAGGTGGGTTGTCATTGTCAATAAGTGATGTGTCAGAGATGGTTGATATGACTTCTGCAATAAGTGTGGTCGAATCTTTTCACATTGTTTGTGTCTTCCGGGAGTCTGACAGCACCAAGGATTACCGTTAAATGCTGCGCTCTTTCCAGACAGACCATCAAGAACATAGGGATCATTCTTGCCGACCATGAGCGATCGTTTGCCGTCGGATGAAGAGGGTCAGGTTATTAAGGAACTATGGAGGCGAGAGCATGATAAATGAAAGAATATTCAGGGAGTACGATATTCGCGGTATAGCGGGAAAAGAGATAGACAGGGCGACCGCTGTCTCCCTGGGCAGGGCTTTCGGATCGTTTTTAAAGGATAGTAACCCTGAAGCAAGGACCGTCAGTGTCGGAAGGGATGTCCGCCTGAGCTCCGGGGAACTGGCCTCAGGCCTTATGGAAGGCATTACGTCTGAGGGACTTGACGTCTATGACCTCGGGGTCTGTCCTACCCCTGTCCAGTATTTTTCCCTTTTCCATCTTGGGCTGGATGGCGGAATTATGGTGACGGGAAGCCACAATCCTCCGGAGTACAATGGATTCAAAATCAGCATCGGGAAAGAGACTATTCATGGACAGGATATCCAGCGGCTGAGAGAGATTATGTTGCGTCAGGGAAGCGCTGGCTCATCGCAAAAGGGAACGGTGAAAGCCTATGATATCCTTTCCGCCTACAAAGGAAGGCTTTTGGAGGAATTTTCCTGCCTCGCTGACGGCAAATACCGCAGGTTGAAGGTTGCTGTTGATGCGGGTAATGGAACGGCCGGCTCTGTTGTCCCCGAGATGCTTGAGAAGGCCGGGTGCGATGTCATCCCTCTTTTCTGTGAACCGGATGGTACCTTCCCGAACCATCATCCCGATCCCACTGTTGTCGAATACATCCAGGATCTGATTACGCAGACAAAGGGATCGGCAGCCAGTCTCGGTATTGGCTTCGATGGTGACTCCGACAGGATAGGAGTGATTGACTCCGACGGCAGTATTGTCTGGGGCGATCAGCTGATGATAATCCTGAGCCGTGATTTGCTCAAAAGGATGCCCGGAGCGACTGTTATCGGTGACGTAAAGTGCTCACAGCTTATGTTTGATGACATCGGACGCAACGGCGGCAATCCCATCATGTGGAAGACCGGTCACTCCCTCGTCAAGGACAAGATGAAGAAGGAAAATGCCCCCCTTGCCGGAGAGTTCAGCGGGCACATCTTCATAGGGGACAGATATTACGGATATGACGACGCCATCTATACCGCCCTGAGGCTTGTTGAAATCATGAAAACCACAGGGCTGGAGATCAAAGAACTGCTTTCCGGTATCCCAAGGCTGTCTTATACCCCTGAGCTGCGGATTGATTGCTCTGACGAAAAAAAGAAGGCAGTTGTTGATAGCGTAAAGACGCAGTTGCTGAAGTATAGGGATAACGGCGCTCTTTGCCCGATATCCGACGTGAATACTGTGGATGGCATAAGGGTCGTCTTTGAGCACGGATGGGGGCTCATCAGGTCGAGCAACACTCAACCGGTTATTGTGATGCGTGTAGAAGCCGCGAATGAGGAGAGTCTGTCCCTGTATCGGGATTTCCTGGAAAAAGAGTTGGATAGGGCAATGGGGGCTATATGAAAGGAATTGTCCTTGCAGGAGGAAGCGGAACACGGCTCTGGCCCTTGTCTCGGAAGAACTACCCCAAACAGTTTCTTGCCCTTCAGGGGGAGTCGTCTCTTCTGAGGCGGACAGTCGAAAGGGTTATGGAGTCTCTTCCTTTTGAAGATATCATTGTCATTACTAATAACGACTATAAATTTCATGTAATGTCCGATCTGAAAGCTGTTGCTCATCATGCCGATTCTTTGCCGAATATCATCCTTGAACCACAGGGAAAGAATACCGCTCCCGCCATAGCCTTGAGTATAAAGTATTGCCTGGAAAAGATGGGATGCGATGAGGATGAGGTGCTTTTCGTCTGTCCTTCAGATCACATCATACAGCCTGCCGGAGAGTTCTCCCGGTATTTAGCCCTTGCAGGGGTTGCTGCACGGAATGGCTATATTGTTACCCTTGGCGTTGTCCCAGACAGACCTGAGACAGGATACGGATACATAAAGACGAGAAGTCAGAACTCAGAAGACGGAAGCCAGAACTATCTGGAAGTAGAAAAATTTGTTGAAAAACCGGATATCACAACAGCCCAACGCTATGTCGAAGAGGGCAATTATTACTGGAATTCCGGGATGTTTGCCTTCAGCATCAGGACCATGATGGACGAGTTCAGGCAGCACGCTCCCGAGATATATGCGATGATGGACGGAACCCTTGATGACATGAGGTCTGAGTTTTACAGGATGCCCGATATTTCTATCGACTATGCCGTGGCTGAAAAATCGGATCGTGTTGTCACTATCCCCCTTGATATGTACTGGAATGATATAGGATCATGGGACTCCCTCTATGATGTCTTGGATAAGGATGAGAAGGGAAATGTCACCACCGGTGATGTCCTTTCCATAGACACCACCGGGACGCTCATTATGGGAAGTAAACGGCTTATCACAACAATCGGGCTGGAGGACTGCCTCATCATTGAAACCGATGATGCCATCCTCGTCGCAAAAAAAGGTGAGGCTCAGAAGGTAAAGGACATTGTTCAGAGCCTGAAAAACAGCAAAAGGCCGGAAGCTGATGATCACGTGACAACATACAGGCCCTGGGGGAGTTATACCATCCTTGAGGAGGGTTTGAGATACAAGATCAAGAGGATCGTGGTGAACCCGCAGGAGAGGCTGAGCCTCCAGATGCATTACCACAGATCAGAACACTGGATTGTGGTAAAAGGCACAGCGAAGGTGACTATTGATGACAAAGAGACAGTTATCCATGAGAATGAATCGGTTTACGTTCCCAAGTCCACGCGCCACAGGCTGGAGAATCCCGGGAGGATCCCTCTTGAGATCATAGAGGTTCAGAACGGAGAGTACGTGGGAGAGGATGACATCGTGCGTTTCGACGACCATTACGGAAGAGTTAAGGCAGGGTAGGTTTTCAATAGATGCATGGGAAAAGAACAATCTTTGTAATATGAGGGAATGAAATGACAGATGAGAATGCAAAAAACAATAACGTAGTCTGGCACCACGCCGCGGTTTCCCGCGAGGACAGGGAAGTCAAGAATGGACACAAGAGCGTGATTCTGTGGTTTACCGGCCTCTCAAACTCGGGGAAGTCCACCGTTGCACACGCGGTTGAAGAGAGGCTTCATTCAATGGGCTGTCGTACCTATGTCTTTGACGGCGACAATGTAAGACACGGCCTCTGCTCCGACCTGGGATTTTCCAAGGATGACCGCGTTGAGAACATACGCAGGATAGGAGAGATGTCGAAGCTCTTTGTTGACGCAGGAGTAATTGCACTAACTGCTTTTATTTCTCCCTTCAGGGCTGATCGGGAACGAGTAAGAGGTCTTGCAGGAGACGGTGATTTTATCGAGGTCTACTGTAAGTGCCCGCTGGAGGTTTGTGAACAGAGAGATGTCAAGGGACATTATAAAAAGGCCCGTGCCGGTGAGATCAAGAATTTCACCGGCATCTCCTCTCCCTATGAGGAGCCTGAGAATCCCGATCTGAGCATTGACACGTCCATGGAGCCTGTTGACCGCTGTGTTGACAGGGTCATTGATTTCCTCGCGGGACGGGGGGTTTTGGAGCAAGGCAACAGATAGTGAAAGAGTAGAAATTCGATAGTTAAGGATATATGGATGATTGAGAAACTGGATATACAGAAGATTGTTGTGATTGCCCGTGAGGCCGGAGCGGCGATTATGGAGATCTACCGGAGGGATTTTGCCGTCTCCTGCAAGGACGATAAATCGCCTCTTACTGAGGCTGACAGCGCTGCCAACGGCATCATCGTCTCAGGGCTACAGGCGCTCTATCCTGAGATTCCCGTCCTTTCTGAGGAGGGCAAGACCATTCCCTACGAAGAGCGCAGGAATTGGGAATGGTTCTGGCTCGTTGATCCCCTGGATGGCACCAAAGAGTTCATCAAGAAAAACGGTGAGTTTACCGTCAATATTGCCCTCATTCATCGGAATGAGCCTGTCGTCGGTGTCGTCTACGCCCCGGCGCTAAAGGTCTGCTATTTTACGAGCCAGGGACAGGGGGCATACAGGCAGGAAGACAGCGGTCAGCCCGTTAAACTGCCTGTAATTAGTCAGCCATCACCGGATGAGAAACCTCTGCTCCGTGTGGTTGCAAGCCGTTCCCACATGAGCGACGAGACGAAATTGTTCATTGACCATGCGGTTCATGAGACCGGGAGACAGGCCGAGCTTGTATCAATCGGAAGCTCCCTCAAACTTTGCCTGGTTGCCGAAGGAACGGCTGATATCTATCCCCGTCTCGGGCCGACAATGGAGTGGGACACCGCAGCGGCACACGCCGTTGTCAATGCGGCTGGGAAAAAAGTTTTTCAATATATAAGCAGTCTCGGCAATGATCAGCTGATATACAACAAGGAGAACCTGCTCAATCCCTGGTTCGTGGTAAAGTAGAGACACGAAGATATCCTACTTTCCGGCATTGCCTTGATCATCACGGGAGGAGAAGATTGATGAAAAAAGCTCTTATTACAGGAATAACAGGACAGGACGGTGCATATCTGGCAGAGTTCCTCCTGGGCAAGGGATACGAGGTCCATGGGATCAAACGGAGGTCATCACTTTTCAACACAAACAGGATAGATCACCTTTACCATGACCCTCACGAGGAGGAAGTGAAGTTTCGTCTCCATTATGGCGATATGACCGACTCCACCAACCTCATCCGAATCATCCAGGAGGTTCAGCCCGATGAAATATACAATCTGGCTGCGCAGTCCCATGTGCAGGTCTCTTTTGAGACCCCTGAATACACGGCCAACTCAGATGCCCTTGGGACACTGAGGATGCTTGAGGCCATCAGGATATTGAAAATGACGGAAAAGGCAAGATTTTATCAGGCCTCCACCTCAGAGCTTTACGGCAAGGTTCAGGAGATCCCCCAAAAGGAGACGACACCCTTTTATCCCAGGAGCCCCTATGCCGCTGCAAAGCTCTATGCATACTGGATAACGGTGAATTACCGGGAAGCCTATGGAATATTCGGCTGTAACGGAATCCTTTTCAACCATGAATCTCCTATCAGAGGCGAGACCTTTGTGACCCGTAAGATTACCCGGGCCGTGGCGAGGATCAAGCTCGGCCTTCAGAAAAGGCTCTATCTGGGGAACCTCAACTCCAAGAGGGATTGGGGCCATGCCCGTGACTATGTGGAGGCCCAGTGGCTCGTTCTTCAGCAGGCAGAGCCTGACGATTACGTCATTGCCACCGGAGAGCAGTATTCGGTGAGGGAGTTTGTTGAAGCCGCCTTCCATGAGGTTGGAATAAGTGTCAGGTGGGAAGGAGAAGGGGTGCAGGAAAAGGGGTATAACAGAGAAACAGGAGAGCTCCTTGTTGAGATTGATCCCCGATACTTCAGGCCTACCGAGGTGGAAACCCTTCTCGGAGATCCGACAAAGGCCAAGCAGAGGCTGGGGTGGAGTCCCAAGGTGAGCTTCCAGGAGCTTGTAGGCGAGATGGTGAGGGAGGACCTGAAGGAGGCGGAGAGGGACAACCTCTGCCAGGCGAAAGGATACAAGTCATTCAACTACCATGAATAAAGAATCTCGCATATACATTGCAGGACACAGGGGGCTGGTAGGCTCCGCCATCCAGAGAGGATTGCAGTCAAAGGGGTACGGAAATCTTATTGCCAGGACCAGCCGGGAGCTGGATCTGAGGAGACAGTCTGATGTGGAGGCCTTTTTTGAGAGGGAAAGGCCCGAGTATGTCTTCCTTTCAGCCGCGAAGGTTGGGGGTATCCTGGCCAATAATACCTATAAGGCTGAGTTCATCTATGACAACCTCTTGATCGCCTCAAATATCATCAACGCTGCTTATAAATATGGGGTGAAAAAGCTCCTTAACCTGGGCTCCTCATGCATCTATCCGAAGTTTGCCCCTCAGCCCATGAAAGAGGATCACCTGCTGACGGGCATCCTGGAGCCGACCAATGAGCCCTATGCCGTTGCTAAGATAGCCGCCATCAAGCTCTGCAGGTATTACAACGAGCAGTATGGGACAAACTTCATGTCTCTCATGCCTACCAATCTCTATGGGCCGGGGGATAATTTTCATCTCCTTGATTCCCACGTCCTGCCCGCCCTGCTCAGAAAGTTTCACATAGCAAAGCTTCTCAGGGATGGAAGGCTGGATGAGATCAAAAGGGATTTAGCCGCTTTCCCCTCAGGAGTCAGCAGCTCTGCAGATGTTGTGGAGGCCCTTGCAGGTATGGGCGTTACTCCTGATGCTGTAAGGCTCTGGGGCTCCGGCGAGCCCTTCCGGGAGTTCCTCTATGTTGACGACCTGGCTGATGCCTGCATCTATCTCATGGAAAAATACGACTACCCTGAGATAGGAGAGTTCGTCAATGTCGGGACAGGCAGGGATATCAGGATCAAGGAGGTGGCCGAGATCGTCAGGGAGGTGGTCGGTTTTGTGGGCGCGATCGAGCACGATCCGACAAAGCCTGACGGAACCCCCAGGAAGCTTCTTGATGTTTCAAAAATAAGGGGCCTTGGCTGGGAGGCAAAGACCGAATTCCGAAAGGGCGTAAGCTTGACGTATCAGTGGTATGTCCGTCAATGCGAGTTGTTGACGGGGACGCCTAACCCCGTCTCATGTAAAGGTTCAATATGAAAGGCATAATTCTCGCAGGCGGCAGCGGCACCAGGCTATATCCAGTGACCCGCGGAGTGGTCAAGCAACTTTTGCCGGTCTATGACAAGCCTATGATCTATTATCCCCTTTCGGTCCTGATGCTCGCAGGTATCAGGGAGGTACTCATCATCTCTACCCCGCAAGACCTGTCGCGGTTCCATGAGCTTTTTGGCGACGGGAGCGACATAGGGATGCGGTTTGAGTATGTTGTGCAGCCTATCCCGGATGGTTTGGCGCAGGCTTTTATTCTCGGTGAGGCTTTTATCGGAGATGACGATGTCTGCCTGGTGTTGGGTGATAACATATTTTACGGGCAAGGGCTGACGGAATTGCTGCACCGCAGCGTCAGGACCGTAGGAGAGGAGAGTAAGTCTGTTGTCTTCGGGTATTATGTGAACGATCCTGAGCGTTACGGTGTAGTGGAGTTCGACGAAAAGGGAAATGTTCTGAGCTTAGAAGAAAAGCCTGCGCAGCCCAAAAGCAACTATGCGGTGGTGGGCCTTTATTTCTATCCCAACAATGTGATTCAGATCGCTAAGGCTGTGAAACCCTCTGACCGTGGAGAGTTGGAAATTACCTCAGTCAACCAGGAATATCTCAAAACGGACTGCCTTAAGGTGAAGCTGATGGGCCGAGGTTACGCGTGGCTTGATACAGGGACCCATGAGAGCCTGCTGGAGGCGGCCCAGTTCATCGAGACAGTTGAGAGGCGTCAGGGACTTAAAATCGCCTGCCTGGAGGAAATAGCTTTCCACAAGGGATACATCACAAAAGAACAACTGGTTCGATTGGCAGAGCCTCTGAAGAAAAACCAGTATGGGCAGTATTTGCTTTCCGTGGCTTCTGGAAGAGTGAAATAATTCTTGTGCAATCTGTAAGGATAAATTATAATTTTGAGTAAGCTCATGAAAACAATTCTTGTCACCGGATGCGCCGGGTTCATCGGCAGCAATTTTGTCCCGTATTTCCTGGAGAAATATTCCGATTACCGATTGATAAATCTGGATAAGCTCACCTACGCAGGGAGTCCTGATAATCTGCGAGAGCTTGAGGGGAACGAGCGTCATACCCTTGTTCAGGGAGACGTCTCCAACCGGGAGCTGGTAGAATATCTCTTTGAGGCCTTTGATATCAGGGGCGTCATTCACTTCGCCGCAGAGAGCCATGTGGACAATTCTATTACAGGTCCCGAGGTTTTTATAAAAACCAATGTGTATGGAACTTTCAACTTGTTGGATATAGCGAGGAACTGTTGGATGACCTCCCCTTTTCAGTACAAGAAAGGATACGAGGGGTGCCGTTTCCATCACATCAGCACCGATGAAGTCTATGGGACGCTTGGCGAGACAGGGCTTTTTACCGAAGAAACTCCCTACGCCCCCAACAGTCCATACAGCGCATCCAAGGCCGCGTCAGACATGATTGTGCGCAGCTACCATCACACATACGGTCTCAATACCGTGATAACGAACTGCTCAAACAACTACGGCCCGAAACAGCACATTGAGAAGCTCATCCCAACCATCGTCAGGAAGGCCTTGGCCGGTGAGCCGATACCCATCTACGGGGAAGGCAAGAACGTCCGCGACTGGCTCTATGTGCTTGATCACTGCCGGGGGATTGATCTGGCTTATCACAACGGACGCAGCGGAGAAGTGTACAATATCGGCGGACGCAACGAGCGCAACAATAATCAGATAGCTGCCAGAGTGTGTGAAATATTGGATGAGCTCTATCCTGTTGATAAAAATCCTAACTTCTCTGTATCTCATTCCATCACTCCTATATCCTATAAAAGTCTTTTGACTTTTGTAGCTGATCGTGCTGGCCACGATCTCCGCTACGCCATTGACGCTACGAAGATCGAGACGGAGCTGGGATGGCAAGCAAAAGAAACATTTGAGGCCGGTATCATTAAAACGGTATCTTGGTATCTTGAAAAATTTCGCTGAAAGGTGAATTCTAAGGAAGACTGGGAACATCTAATAAAATGATATAATAGATATGTTTCTCCTTTGGAATAGACATCAGGCGGACAGGAAGCCCAAAGCAATACAGAATGATAAGCTATGCCGCAATAATAGAGCGGCTGTTGTAGATGAAAAACTACGCTTCCGATAACTGGATGCGGACGATCCTATGCTGGCAGACTCTGACGCAAACTGTATTTGTGCTCAGGGCTGACACTTCGCGGGAGATGCTACAAGGAAAGGGCTAAACTTAGCCGATAAGGCGGGCGGTAAGCGTCATATCCTCACGGACGGCTGAGGCATTCTCCTTTCGGTAATTATTATTCTGATAGACGTTCTTTATAAAGTCAGGCTAAACGTAAACCCTATATGTACAAAGTGTCACACGGAATAACGCATTAGGCTATTCTTATGTGGTCTTAGTAACTCTTAGGGTGTTATAAATTCCAGAATAAAGAGAACGCTCTGGGGGAATATTTTAAGTTGTTCTATAGTAGTTTAAATAAATATAAGAGTGAAATGAAATGATCAATGTAACAAAAACATATCTGCCAACTAAAGAAAAATACAAACAATATATAG
>JBAZFD010000016.1:0-14398 GCA_041653575.1 Thermodesulfovibrionales bacterium | reverse complement strand
ATCTAAGCGGGAAGCCCACCCCAAGATTAGGTCTCCCTGCTCGTAAGAGCACTAAAGGTCCGTGGTAGACCACCACGTTGATAGGCTGGAGGTGTAAGCGCAGTAATGTGTTCAGCTGACCAGTACTAATAGACCGTGTGCCTTGACCTTACTTCCTTTATCCTTATTTTATAAATTTGACGTCTATGGATTTTATGGTTTCCGGTGGTTATACCGGAGGGGCAACACCCGTTCCCATTCCGAACACGGAAGTTAAGACCTCCAGGGCCGATGATACTCTGACCGCGAGGTCTTGGGAAAGTAGGTCGCCGCCGGTTTTTAGAAAGGCCAGGTTTATCACCTGGCCTTTTTTTTTATTGTCTCGCCTAAACATCTGCATGTTTTTTGAGAGGCTCCTTTAGAGCTCCTTCAGCTGGTGAATGCCTGTTGCTACCTCCTGAGGGGGGGCCCGCTTTGTCTTTTCCTTCGCGAGTCTGCCATCTGAATCGGTCTACATCGAAGGGTCCCAGATTAATGAACGGTTGCGGCCAGCTTGCTTTGCGGCATACAGTGCCTTGTCCGCGCGGTCGATTGACTCCTCCACACTGACATCGGGATCGAGTAGGGTAATGCCGAAAGATACCGTGATGTAGATTGGATTCTGATCGTTTTGAGCTAAAACGGTTATGGCGAGTTCCTCGCGCAGTCGCTCGGCAACCATGCGACCGGTCTCCATATCTGTATTAGGCATGCAGATCAGGAACTCGTCACCTCCGTAACGAAATACCTTATCATAGGGCCGAAGGTGGCCCATTAAGTGTTGCACTGAGGCTTTAAGCACGTGGTCCCCTATGGGATGTCCGTAAGTGTCGTTGATCGTTTTGAAGTGGTCAAGGTCCATGATAGCGATGCAACAATGCTGGATACGCCGCTTGACCTGTTCGAGTAACTCGCGCAACTTAGTGAGCATTCCGAGGCGACTCTCTGCGCCGGTGAGCGGGTCATGATTGAAAAGGGAATCCTCAATTTCTCGTTTTAGCGTAAGAATTTCCAGGCGCAAGCGGTCGAGGGTATTGGCGAAATTGTCGTAATCGCTTGGAGATATTGATGTTCCCGTCGCGGACTCACGCAATAACAGCGCCGTGACTTGATGCAGCCGTTCATGCTCGATGTCGATAGCAATGAAGGGGGCATAGGCGAGGAGTTTGGGAGGGGCATTGTTGTAGTACCATTGCCCGAACCGGCACTGGCGATGAGCGTCCTCAGCCACGTTGCGATTATCATAGGGCAGGCGACAGACAAGGGTGCGCATGATGTCCTTATACCACTGCTCATGGTTGTAGATGGCCTGATCCAGCTGCAGCAGCACCGTCTGTAATTCCTCAGTGCTCACATTGAACATGGTCATTCCCCCTGAATTTATACCGACTGTAAGGAGATTATACTATAGAAGGGAGGCGGCAGAGCGTTTCCTCCCTGAGCCGATGCGAATATGCGCCTGGGAGCTCAGCCTTGAGGACAAGCTCGTGGGTTCGGAATACAAGCAAACAGCGACAGGCATATTACAGGCTGGAAGCCGTCTCCTGCCTGTGCCATAATAAGCTTTGCTTGGCAGATCGAGGAGTTGAATGGTTACGGGATGGTGGGGGGTGATTTCCCATGCACCAGGTCTATCACCGTTATCTCCGGCGGGGAGAGGAACCTGATCGGCGGTCCCCATGTCCCTGTGCCCCTGCACACATAGAGCATTGAGCCTTTCATGAGCTGGCCGAAGCCTGCGTCAAGGGGATAGAGGTAATGGATAATGATGCTGAAGGGGAATATCTGTCCCTTGTGGGTGTGGCCCGAGAGCTGGAGATCGAAGAGACCGGGAGAACTTTCCTCAACAATGGGGCGGTGCTTGAGGAGGAGCCTGAACTTGTCCGGCGGAAGGGCGGAGAGGAGATCTCCTTCCGGAATGTCCCTGTACTGGCCTGAGTCATTTCCCGCCGGATCGTCCAGCCCTGCAATTCCGATAATACCGGTAGCAGTCCCTCCCCTGAGCAATCGGAAGCCAGCCTTTTCCGTGCTCTGCAATGCCTGATCAATGCCGGCGTAATATTCATGGTTTCCCAATATTGCGTATTTCCCATAGGGCGCTTTCAGGGAGCTGAGGAGGTCTATGATGCCGTTGAGCCTGCATATCTGGCCGTCCACCAGGTCTCCTGTGGATACGATGATGTCAGGCTTCTCCCTCTCTATTTTTTCGACGACCTGTTTCAACCTCCCCTCTCTGACAATCAGCCCGAGATGGAGATCAGAGATCTGGACAATTCTCACCCTTCCCATACTGGCAGGTATCTTGGGGCTCCTGATGACAAGACGCTCTGTCCGGATATTGTCAGCCTCGCTGAAGCCATAGGCAGTGATGCAGAGGCTTATGATAAGGGGAATCAGGAAAGAGATCCTTGCAGAAGGCGTAAAATCGACGGCGTTCCATGGGAAGATCCAGGCTGAGAGGGTGGTGAGGAGACGAAAGAGGTCAACAGCAAGGGAACTGGAGACAAAGAGAAAGATAAGCCACATCCAGGTGTATCCCGCAAAAGCCATGACCCTCGCTGTCCTATCAAGGCCGAACTTTTCCGTGTAGTTGACTATAATGGGCGCCATGATCTGGATAAGCATAAAAAGAGAAAGGAACGCGAGGGGTAGGCCGCGGACAGCAAAAGCAGCCCTGGCCCTGAGAAGGGGATAGAGGTGCATCGCGGTATAGATCAGAAAAACAGCAGCGAAAAAAAGGCTCATGCCGCCCCTTTATGAATTGCCCCTCTGTTTCTTATGCCGGAGGATAGAATTCTCTGCGACTAAATCTCCTCGTATGCCTCCTGTCTGAACCTGGGGGTGCAGATGCAGAGGAAGACAAGATCCCTGTCTCCGGTGTTTCTGATTCTCTGGGCGGTCCCGGCAGGGATGAGGACCACATCCCCGGGGCCGACGACTGAAGGTGGAAGGCTTCCAACCTCAACCATGCCAGTGCCTTCAATGATCACATATCTCTCCACCGTATCCCTCAGCCGGTGAAAGGCGGTCGTCACGCCTGGCTGGACCCTTGTCCGTGTTATGGACACCTCTTCATCCAAAGGAGAGTTGGAGATTTCAAGGATGAAACAACCCTCAGGGGTGAGGATCTCATTCTCTTCCTTTGGTTGTACGATACGTTCTTTCATCGGTCCGTCCTTTTCCCTTCCTCTTCCTGCTGCCTTTTTAGGATTATATCACGCCATAGGGATTCATTCCCCTTGCAATCCCGGCCCGAACAGCCTTGTTCGCATCCTCAGGTTTGAGAACGGCAGAATCACCGAGATCAGGACAGGGGCTTACGGGTTTTAGGCCCTCTTCGGTTCTTCATTTTTCATTCTCCTTCTGCTACCATTGAACTTATCACCGAAAAGAAATCACCGGGAGGTCGAGATGAAAAAGAGTATTGTTGCATTCGCTTCTGTGGTATTACTTTCCGTTTCCTTCGGCGCCGCCTCTGCGCAGATGGGCTGCGGACCGATGGGTAAGGGTATGATGGGCGGCGGCATGGGCATGATGGGAATGGGGAGAGGGATGATGGGTCAGGGAATGATGCAGATGGCGGCCCTGGGGCTTGACAGCAGGCAGCGGGCGGCAGTCAGCGGAATCATGAGCAGGACCATGAAGGAGATGGTGAGAAAGAGGGCTGAGATGCAGATAGCCGCCATCGAGCTGAATGAGCTTCTGGCCGCTGATCCCGCAGACATGAAGGCGGTTGAGGCAGCCCTCAGGAAGATGGAGGCCATGCGGACGGAGATGCGGCTTGCACACATAAAGGCGAGAATGGAAATCATGTCCATTCTCACCCCTGACCAGAAAAAGAGATTCAGTGAGCTCATGATGAGGAGACCCATGATGCGGGGGATGGGCAGGCAGGGAATGATGGGCGGTATGGGGATGATGCAGGGAATGGGCGCAGGGCAATGCGGGATGATGGGGGGGATGAGCGGCATGATGATGGACGGGATGGATGACGGTACGGACGACGATGATATGGATGATGAAATGATGGTGGAGCCCGCTCCCTCCTCAGCTGACATGAAGGAGAAGGGGGAGATGAAGCATTTTCACTGACAGTGGTTATGCAAAAGGAAGGAGGCCGGTTCCAGGGCCTCCTTCCTTTGCAGCCTATAGCCGCGCTGCAAAAATCCGCCTGATCCCGGCGTAGTCCTTTATGAGCCTGATTTCCCTGAGTCCGGCCTCCTGAGCGAGGCTGGCTATTTCGTCCGCCTGGTCATGGCCTATCTCCATGAGCATTGATCCATTCTCCAGCAGAAGGGAAGGCCCCTCAGAAAAGATCCTCCTGTAGAACTCCAGCCCGTCCTCTCCGCCGTCCAGGGCTTCATGGGGCTCGTATTCCCTCACCTCTTTCTGGAGAAGGGGGATGACCTTCTTTTTTATATATGGAGGGTTGGAGATGATGCAATGGAAGCTCTTTCCCTGCACAGGCTGAAAGAGGTCTCCGATAAGGAAGCTGACATTCGCCGTATTGTTTTCCCCGGCGTTACGGCGGGCATAATCAATGGCTCTTGCTGATCTGTCTGTGCCGAGAACAGTGGAGCCGGGGATGTTTTTTGCAATGGCTATGGCGATGCAGCCGGTACCTGTGCAGAGGTCAAGGACGGATGGTTCGGGTAGCGGTTTCAGAATCCTTATAGCCTCTTCCACAAGGAGCTCTGTCTCAGGCCGGGGGATGAGGACTCCGGGGCCTACGCGGATGGTAAGGCCGTAGAATTCCACATGGCCGATGATGTATTGGATCGGTTCTCCGGCAATCCGTCTCCGGGCGAGGCTGTCAATGATGCAGAATTTCTCTGCGGTGATCTCGGGATCTGCGGTGTAGAGGCGTGTTCTCTCTGTCTGAATGATCTCGGTGATGAGGAGTTCAGCCTCTTTTGCGGCGGATTCGATCCCTGCTGCATCAAAAGAGGCTGCCAGTTCTCTCAGTTTTTTCAGCGCCTTCACGCTCAGGCCTATGTCAGCTCTTTGAGCCTCTCTGCCTGGTAATGGGTGGTCAGGGTGTCGACGATCTCATCCAGGTCACCCTCAAGCACCTGTTCCAGTCTGTGGAGGGTGAGACCTATCCTGTGGTCTGTCACCCTGTTCTGGGGATAGTTGTAGGTCCTGATCCTTTCGGATCTGTCGCCTGAGCCAACCTGGGTCTTCCTCTCCTGGGCGCGCTCCTTATCCTTTTTCTCCGTTTCCACCTCAAGGAGCCGTGACCTCAGGACCTTCATCGCCTTTTCCCTGTTCTTGATCTGGGATCTCTCGTCCTGGCACTGGACAACCACGCCTGAGGGGATGTGGGTGATCCTCACTGCCGAGTAGGTGGTGTTGACCCCCTGTCCGCCGGGACCGGAGGCGCAGAAGGTGTCCACGCGCAGGTCCTTCTCCTCCACCCTGATGTCCACCTCTTCAGCCTCGGGCAGCACCGCCACCGTGGCTGCTGAGGTATGGATCCTCCCTGAAGTCTCTGTGACAGGGACCCTCTGGACCCTGTGAACACCGCTCTCGTACTTCAGCCTGCTGTAGGCGCCCTTTCCCTGGATGGAGGCCACAACCTCCTTCAGTCCGCCGAGGCCGGTGGGGCTGCTGTCTATGATCTCTATCTTCCATCTCCGTGCCTCAGCATACTTGGAGTACATCCTGAAAAGGCTGCCCCCGAAGAGCGCCGCTTCATCGCCGCCTGTGCCCGCCCTGATTTCGAGGATGACGTTTCTTTCGTCACGGGGATCCTTAGGCAGGAGCATGAGTCGCATCTCCCCCTCCAAAAGGGGTTTTCTCTCCTTCAGCTCTTCCATCTCATCCAGGGCAAGGCTTTTGAGATCTCCCTCTCCGCCTTTGATGATCTCTTCCGCTTCCTCCATGTCGGTCAGGAGCTTTTTGTACTCACTGAGCTTTTCGACAATGGGGAAGAGCTCGGACTGCTCCCTCGAATATTTCTGGTAGAGCTGTGTATTGGACAGGACCTCAGGGTTTGAGAGGGCCATGGTGATCTCTTCGTATTTCTCCTCAAGTGCAAGCAGCTTTTCTAACATTTTCCGCATACCTCTTCATGGGCTGATTCGATACTGAGGACATCCTTTGCTGCGGCGATGGCCACCTCTATCTGGGACTCATCAGGCTCCCTCACCGTCAGTCTCTGGAGCAGGAGCCCCGGAAGGATCATGAGGGACATGACCGGGTTATCGTGAAACCGGGCCGAGGCCTTCAGGATTTCATAGGAGATTCCTGCGATGGCGGGGATCAGGATCAGCCTGGACAAGGCCTTTTCAATAAAGGCCCATTCCTTGGGGATGAGGGAAAAGACAAGGATGCTGATCACCATGACGATGAGAAGGAAGCTCGTCCCGCAACGGGGGTGATAGGGCTTGTATTTCCGGGCGTTTTCAACGGTGAGCTCATCCCCTGCCTCATGGGTGAAGATGACCTTGTGCTCAGCCCCGTGGTATTCGTATATCCGCCTCATCTCTTTCCAGAAACCGATGGCAAAGACATAGAGGAGAAATATAAATACGCGGAGTACCCCGTCTACAAGATTGAAGAGAAAGGAGCTGTCGGCGATGCCGCTGACCACATTCCCCATGAGTTTGGTGAGGAAGAGCGGAAGGACGATAAAGAGGCCTATAGCCAGCACAACCGCAGTGCCGAGAGACAACGCCATGTCCTTTGGTGTGAGGGGCTTCTCGTCCTCGCCGTATGCCACAGTGCCTGAAAACTCCAGGGCTTTTATCCCGATAAGCATGGCCTGGGCAAGAGCGACAACTCCCCGAACCAGGGGAAGTTTCTGGAACCGGGAAGGTTCCGCTGTCTTTACTGTCTTGAGGGTGATCTCTCCTTTAGGGCCCCTGACTGCAACGCTCCAGCCCCGGGATGCCTTCATCATCACCCCTTCAATAACCGCCTGTCCCCCGATGTTCTTCATTCTCACCCCTGTGTAAGGCCTGGAAGCAATTAAACAATAAAAAGGGATTAGCGCGACAAGCGCTAATCCCTCTGAGCGCGGTTTACCTACTTCTTTGCGTACTTCTTCTTGAACTTCTCCACCCGGCCTTCTGTATCCATGAGCTTCTGCTTGCCGGTAAAGAAGGGATGGCACTTGGAGCAGATATCCACCTTGATGGGGTTGCTCTTGTCAGTGGACTTTGTGGTGAAGCTTTCTCCGCAGGCACAGACTATCTGAGTCTCTTTATAGTTGGGATGAATGTCTGCCTTCATAGTTGTGACCCTCCTGATGAAAAATTTGGTCTATTATAATACAGAATAACCTGAATTTTTGGCAAGTGACTAAAGACGTTGACCCAGAATCCACCATCAAAAAAATTCGGTGTTTGCGCGGGGACGCATTCTCCCTCATTCTCGCTTCGCTCCGAGGCACCGGGCCGCTTCACCGTTCCGGCGAGGCAAGACGGCCCGCTGAAACCGTTCAAATGCATCCCCGCGCAAAGTTGATGGTGGATTCTGGTTGGCAGAGCTTGACAGTGGGTGCGGATCGTGATATTAGAAAGAGATCGATGGGAAGCAGAGAAGGTTTTGTTTTGTCAGGGAAAACAAATAGCCGATTTGTTGTGGAGGTGGAGCAATGAGTATGCGGCAAAGTAAGGGGAGATTATGGGCTGTCCTTATCTCTGTCTGTATGGCTACGCTCCTGCTGGCAGGAGCAGCGGGATGGGCAGATCAGGGAGATCAACCGTGGACCGGGCAGATCAGGCCTGGTGTGATGATCGGGAACTCAGGCAATGAGACGGATTTTTCCCTTGACCTCCTGTTCCCCCTGTGGGGCGATAATAAGCGGCTCCTTTTTTTCAATCCTCACTTCAGGCTGGGATCTCATGAGAGCAATGAGCAGAATGCCGGGATCGGGTACAGGGGACTCTACTTTGATGACAGGCTTATCCTCGGCGCAAACCTTTTTGTGGACACCATGAACAGCCAGGAGAGCAACAGGTACAACCAGGCAGGGATGGGCCTTGAGATCCTCTCCCAATGGGTTGATCTGCGCGCCAACTACTACTATCCCTTCAGTCGCAGAGTGAACACCATCAGTGATTCATACTCATTCAGTGGAACCGGGCTTTTTCATTATCAGCATATCGAGGAAGCGCCCAGGGGATTTGACGGTGAGATCGGACTTCTTGTCCCCCTTATTTCCGACTATGTGGAGACCAGAGTTGCTTTCGGAGGCTACCATTACGATTCCAAGGTGAGGGATGATATTAATGGAACAAGGACCAGGGTAGAGGTGAGGCCCATCCCCTTGCTGAACCTCAATGCCGAGTTCAGGGATGATGATGTGGGGAGTGCTACCTTCATAGGCGGCTATTTAGACATCCCGTTCTCCTTTGAGGCGCTTTTTTCCGGGAAGAACCCCTTTGAAGGGATAAAAAAACAGGTGGCCTTCGGTAAGGGAGCGAGATCCCTCAGGGAGAGGATGACGGAGAAGGTGGTGAGGGACCGGCACATAAGGACCTTCGATTACAATCCCACGGAGAAGGTATCGGACATCATATTTGTAAATCAGGACAACAAGAACTTCGGAGACGGCACCTATGAGAATCCATACCACAATGTTATGTCGGCTCCCGATGATGTTCGTTACAAAAAGGGGGCCTGGGTCTATGTCTTCAGCTGGGATAGGAAGGCCGATACCTACAGCAATGTTCATCTTGCGCTGAAGAATGATATGCTCCTCTGGGGGCAGGGGTTCTATAATCCGATATACAACCTTGGCGGAGGTCCTCGCCCCATTCTGGACGGCGGCGGCTATCCAACTGCGGAGCTGGCGGCGCAGAACGGGTATTTTGCGGACAGTGTGGTGACCCTTGCCGACAACAATGAGGTGATGGGGCTTCAGATCCAGAACGGCGGCCACGGGATCTATGGCAGCAATATTCACACAACAAAGATTCATGACAACAGCATCCTGAGCAACGGGGCCTTCGGCAGCGGCATCCATATTGAGAATGCATTCAACGGTACAGATCTGACTGGACTGAACCTCAGATACCAGATCACCAATAATATCATCGAGGACAATGTCGGTTCCGGCATCTTCCTCAGGACATGGGTCAACGGAACTTCCAGCGTCAGCGACACGAACATTGAAACCATTATTGCCGACAACTCCCTCCTGAGAAATACGGTTGACGGCATCTGGAGCGACACCGTGGTATCAGCCCCGGAGGTTCGCCGTGTCACTATCATAAACAGCGTTACCGGCAATGAGGCCGGTGAGAATGGCTTCCATGGGATTCATGTTGACAGTTTTATTGGCGAGGCCCTCCTCCCGGTTGCTGATGCAGCGCTTTCTCCCGATGGCGCTGCCGTCACGATTGACAGTGTGGCTATCAACGACGACGTTTCCCGCAACATCGTCAGCGGGAACGCCGACACAGGTATCTTCCTGACCGATGTAATCGGTTTCTCTCCTCTGGAGAATATGGAGTTCTCCGGAGTCAATGTCACCATAGCCAATGCGGGCATATCCAATATGCTGGCAGGAAATACCGTGGAAAAAAACGGGGAGTACGGTGTTGATGCATTCAATGCCATAGGCTCGGGGGCTTTCTACCCGGGCGCATCCGTCTCGGGTATGACGGCGCTTATTTCCAACTCAGGCATCACCAATTCCTTCTCAGGGAACAATATAAACAATAATGCGAGAGGAGGCCTGCTTCTGGAGAACTTTATCGACATAGGGGCCGATCAGCCGGGCGCCTCCGTGACAGGGCTGACCGCCGCCATTCAGGACGTGGCGGTCGCCAACGACCTCCAGCAGAACCTGATCAAAAGCAACGGCGGGGACGGAGTTTTCCTTGAAAACAACGTTTCCATCGGCCCTTACCTTGATCTCATGGGTGTTGCAAACGCCGACATTGTCGGGATGCCCGTGGTTTCAGGCTCTTCGGCAGTGATCACCTCGGCAGTCATCAGCAACACGGTCAGGGATAATGATTTCTCAGGCAACAGCGGAAACGGTCTTTTCCTGGCCAATGAGCTTTATGCAATCATGGGGGCTGAGGGCACTGAGCTGAAGGTGAGCGGCTCTCAGGTGACAAATGCCCTCTCCGGAAACCTCCTGAATACCAATGGCGGCAGCGGCCTCACCCTGTTTTCGATTGCAGGTTCCATCGGAAGCCAGGCGGCAGGGGGCAGAGAGGGAACGGAGGCAAACAATACCGCAACTGCCCTGCATGTCATCGTTGAGGACTCGGGGATAACCAATGATCTGCGTGAGAATCAGGCCGACAGTAACGGCGTCAACGGTGCGATCATGGCTAATATCCTCGGGAGCATCGGCTTTGCCCAGACAGAGGCCGTAGCCGCTGAGGTGGCACGCTCATCCATAGCCAACACCATAAAGGACAACAGCTTCAGCAACAACGGGACTCCGAAGAGCGGCGGCATTCTATCCGGCAACGGCCTTGTTGCGGTCAATGTCCTTGGTTCGGCTGCTGCAACTCCTCTGGGGACGGGGCAGGTAAAGGTGGCTGTTTCTGGAGAGATCGGTGCTGCCGCTGTCGTTGATTCTTCGTTAATCAGCAATGATGTGAGCGGTAATACCGCATCCGGCAATGCATCCAACGGCATGCTTCTCGGAAACGCTGTTGGCGTCGGACTGATCGACACCAACAGCCCTGAGGTCGGTGCCCTTATCGGAGGGGTTATTCCTGGCGGGATTCCCCAGGATGGCATCCCTGTCGGCATCTTTTCTGCGTCCCAGACAGCATCCAACCAAGGTGTGGGGGGGCAGCAGAACGGCATAGCCGCTGACTTTTCAGGAAGTGTAAGCGCTTCGTCCATAGCCAATACCATCACAGGCAATACCGTAGAGGGCAACGGCGCAAGCGGGTCCAATGGGGTGCTCCTCGGCAACGCCCTGGGGGTGATAGCGGCTGTGGATGCAGGCTTTGTGGCAGGAGATGTGTCAGGGGCATCCATAACCAACACGGCGAAGGACAATAGTATCAACAATAATACGGGCAATGGCCTCGACATTTACAACGTCCTCGGTGTGTCCATTTCCCGCTCTGGCGTTGCCACATCTGTGCTGAACGGCTCAGTGTCCGACTTGATGATCGTAAATGACATCGCTACCAACACAATGAACGGCAACGGCGGTGACTGGAGCCTTGGGGTGGAAAATGACCTCGGGGTCAACTTCAATGGCCCCGGCGTAGAGGCGGACTCAAGAACTGTCATCGGATCAAGTATTGCCGATACCCTCCAGGGTAACCAGTCCACGAAGAGCGGGGGTGACGGCATCAACCTTTACTATGATGCCCCTGATTCTGTGGCTGTGGCCCTTCGCATGAAAGACAACAAGACGAAGGACAATGCCGGTGACGGTCTGTACCTGGAGTATTGGGGCACGAATCTGGATGCAAACTTAGGTGAAGCCGCCACCTCCACAGAAGGGAATAACTCCTTTGCCGGAAATGGAGGGTTTGACCTGAACAACCAGACAGGTCAAACCCTCAAGGCGGAGAACAACTGGTGGGGTCAGGACGCAGAACCCGCTGCTCAGATCAGCAATCCTGCCACTGTGGATTATGCCCCATGGCTGCCTGTTGAGCCTTAAAAGGGCTCGCCTGAATGTCTCTTAACGGGAGGCCCGGCGGTTATCTGCCGGGCTTTCTCCTTTATTTTTGCATCAGGGGTTTACTTGAGGGCATGAAATCTGGTATAAAATATGTCTAAGTTTCTGAGGGCGATTAGCTCAGTGGGAGAGCGCTTCCTTCACACGGAAGAGGTCGTAGGTTCAATCCCTACATCGCCTACCATTCCTTCCTTCAGCTGTTAGTAATCAGCTGTCAGCTTAAAATATAGAGAACACATGAGAGATTGTTGAGAGCCAGAAAGTCTGGCAAAAGAGCCATGGGTCGGTTCTTGCGATCCATAACGGCACAAACCCCTTCCCCCAAAAAGAAGTTTAATGTTATCTTCCTTTGGCCAAAAGCTGAAGGCTGAGGGCTGACAGCTAAATTCCGGAGGAATCATGCATATTGCAATAATTGGTACCGGTTATGTCGGTCTTGTGACAGGGGCCTGCTTTGCTGAGTTCGGGGTCTTCGTTACCTGTGTGGATAAGGATGAGGCAAAGATAGACGCCCTGAAGCAGGGGCGCGTGCCTTTTTATGAGCCCGGCATTGAGGACATAGTCAAAAGGAATTACAGCCAGGGAAGGCTGCGGTTTACCACAAGCATCCAAGAGGCTGTTGAGGACTCCCTTGTGGTCTTCATCGCCGTGGGTACCCCTCCCCGGGGTGACGGCTCTGCCGACATGCGGTATGTGGAGGATGTGGCCAGGGAGATCTCGGACTATATAAAGGGATACAAAGTCATTGTCACAAAGAGCACTGTTCCTGTGGGCACAGGGGAGCGGATCAGGGAGATCATCTCCCGGAATCTGAAGGAAGAGACTGATTTCGACATCGTCTCAAACCCCGAGTTCCTCAGGGAAGGCGCTGCCATCGAAGACTTCATGAGGCCGAACCGGGTAGTCCTGGGGGCGAAGAGCCGGCAGGCAGTGGCGATCATGAAGGACCTCTACCGGCCTCTCTACCTCATAGAGACCCCTTTTGTAATAACGAACATAGAGACTGCGGAGCTCATCAAATACGCATCAAACTCTTTCCTTGCAACAAAGATATCCTTTATCAATGAGATGGCTATGCTTTGTGAAAGGGTAGGGGCTGACGTGAATGTCGTGGCGAAGGGGATGGGGCTTGACGGCAGGATAGGCTCGAAGTTTCTCCATGCCGGTCCCGGCTTCGGAGGCTCCTGCTTCCCCAAGGACACAAAGGCGCTGCTGAAGATCGGGGCTGAGCAGGGTGTTGAGCTCGGCGTTGTCCAGGCGGCTGTGGCAGCCAATGAGAGGCAGGTCCAGTGGGTCTCCGACAGGGTCATTGAAACGCTTCCTGAGATAAAGAGCAGGACGGTGGCCATTCTGGGCCTTTCTTTTAAGCCGAATACGGACGACATCAGGGAGGCTCCCAGTCTCAGCATCATAGAGAAACTCCTTGCCGCCGGGGCTTCTGTCCGGGCTTATGACCCTGTTGCCATGGACAACGCAAGGGCTGTTCTGCCTGACATAACCTGCTGCAACGATGCCTATGATGCCTGTGCTGGCGCTGACGCTGTTGTTATTGTTACGGAATGGAACCAGTTCAGGAGTCTCGATATGGAAAGGCTGAAGGCGCTGCTGAATTACCCCCTCTTTTTTGACCTCAGAAACATTTACGAGCCGACAAGGATGAGGGAGCTGGGGTTCAGGTACTACTCTGTAGGAAGAGCAGAGGGGCTTTAACTGCCGCTCTTTATAATCTCCTGAAAACAGGCGGAGTTTCTGATGTTGTCATAGGTTTTTGAGGTTCTGAGGTAGCTCCAGTTGTTGTATCCGTGCTCTATGGCCTTTGTCAGCCATGCGCAGGCCTCTTCCGCCTTGCCCCTGGCTGCGCAGAGCTCTCCCATGCTGTTGAGGACATAGATGTTGTTGGGGTTGAGCTCCAGGGATTTCCCGAGGTCCCTTTCCGCCTCTTCGTATCTTCCCATGAGGGTTAGGGTGAAGCCCCTGTTGTTGAAAGCCATGCCATTGTTCGGCGCCAGCTCGATTGCCCTGTCATAGTCAGCCAGGGCGTGGTCAAATTCCCCCGCTGCGGCATAGGCATTCCCCCTGTTATTCCAGGAGAGGTAGGACGAGGGGTTGATTTCAACTGCCCTTGTGTAGTCGGCGATTGCCAGGTCGTAGATCCCCTTCCGTAGATAGGCGTTCCCGCGGTTTGTGTATGCCCTGTAGTCCAGGGGGTTGGACTTTATTGCCTTTGTGTGTTTTTCAATGGCGCTCTCATGCTTCCACTTCTTGATCATCGCATGCCCCGTAATCAGTGATGAAATAGTATACAGCAGGATAGCCCGGCAGCGCAGCAGGCAGACAAGGCCGGCTGTGTTTGCAGCTGCTGCTCTCCTGCGCTGTTTTTTCACACCCTGTTGCCTGCTGAACACAGGTGTGAATGGGGCTGATCGGGAAATTCATTGAATAGTAACAGTTATTTTTTGTGGCACGCTTGTTGTACTATCTGCGTTATGGTTTTTAGCGCGACTTTTCCCTTGACAAAGGGGTTTGGTGGTGCTTTAAACTTACATCTCCGGAAAGGGCTGTTCTGGAAAAGCTCATTCCGGAGGAGTTGAGAGGAAATCCGCCTTTGGCGGATCAAGCTGAACTGAACCTGTTAAGGGTTCAGGAAGTGGAGGTAGTAACATGAAGAAGTTTCTGGCTTCAGTTGTAAGCGGTCTCTTCGTACTGGGCACCGCAGCCAGCTCCTTCGCTATCCATGCAGAGATTCCTTCCGAATCTCAGGCA